>DAOUEO010000075.1:0-1989 GCA_034430455.1 Dehalococcoidia bacterium
AGGCCCGCGGCCTCATCCCCAACTATGAGGCCTCCCTGCTCAAAGTCTATTCGGCGGAGCTCCACCAGCGGATCGCCCACACCCAGTTGAGGGTGCTGGGCACGTACGGGCAACTCAAATCGGCGAGCGCGCTGGCGCCTTTGGAGGGCCGTTGGTGCAGCCAGTACCTGCGCTCGGTGGGCTACACCATCGAGGCGGGCACATCAGAGATACAGAGGAACATCATCGCCCAGAGGGGCCTCGGTCTGCCCAGGGACTAACAGGATGCTGAAGAACTCGCAGGAGCAAGGGTACAGACGTACAGGGGTACAGGGGACAGAGTCCCCTGTCAGGGGGCCTGGGGGGTGTCCCCCCAGATTCAGAACCAGGCCGCGAGCCGTCCTTCCGCGGAAGGACGTGCGACGTGGCTGGGGTATCGTTCAAGCGTCTGAGCATAGCACCGAGGAGGACGAACAGATGTGTTCTATAAGGGCTGAGCTCAAACCCGCAGAGAGAGAAGAGCTCTTGCGGGAGCTATGGTGGGCCCATGACGGGAGATGGTTTCTCAAGGTGGCGGAGGAATCGGGGTTCGACACCGCCAACAGACTGAACAAGGCCGTAATCAGATCGATGGGGAAGACAGAGGCCAGAGAGATGATGACCCGCAC
Organism: Dehalococcoidia bacterium; assembly: GCA_034430455.1. GTDB lineage: Bacteria > Chloroflexota > Dehalococcoidia > DSTF01 > JALHUB01 > DAOUEO01. Next base: position 648 of record DAOUEO010000075.1, read on the forward strand.
CGGCGCCCAACTCGCCGATATCGGCGATGTCAAGGAGTTCATCGAAATGGCCGGCGCGGTCTACTGGCCGGAGGGGCACAAGTACGAAATGAAGGTGGAGGGGGAGAACCTCCTCGTCGGGCGCATCCTGAGATGCTACGTGTGGGAGGAAGTCAACAAGTCAGGCGGGTTGGCGTATTACCGCTGCGCCGCGCCCACCCGTTTCCGCGGCTGGGTGGACGCGTTCGGCATTCCGGGAGAGGTCATAGAGACGAAAGAAGTCGACGAGTGCAACGGGAGCTGTGAGATCTCCTTCAAGTTTGACTGGTAGTGACGGTAAGCTACGCTGGACGGCTCGCTGAGAGCCGGATAGGGCAGGAAAGGAGCAAACGATGGACCTGGGACTGAGCGAAGAGCAAGAGCTGCTGAAGAACTTCGCCCGCGACTTCCTGGAGAAAGAGTGCCCGGAGAGCCTCGTCCGTGAGATGGAAGAGGATGAGAAGGGCAACTCGCCCCAGCTCTGGAAAGGGATGGCCGATCAGGGCTGGCACGGGCTGATCATCCCGCCCGACTACGGCGGCAGCGGCATGGGCTTCCTCGACCTCATCATCCTCACCGAGGAGTTCGGCCGGGCGCTGGTGCCGGGGCCCTTCCTCTCCACCCAGGTGGGCGGCGCCGTCCCCCTGCTGGAGTGGGGCAGCGAGGCGCAGAAGAAGGAGTTCCTGCCCAAGATCGCCGTCGGCGAGCAGATATGGACGCTCGCCATGACCGAGACCTCCGGCCGCTTCGACGCCGCGGGCGTCCAGATGGAGGCGAAGGCGGAGGGCGACAAGCTCGTCCTCAACGGCACCAAGCTCTTCGTCCGCGACTCCCATGTCGCCGACTACATGACGGTCGCCGTCCGCACGACCAAGGGCGCCAAGGCTGAGGACGGCATCACCCTCCTCATCGTCGACGCCAAGAGTCCCGGCATCAGCCAGACAGCGCTGGCCACGATCGGCGGCGACAAGCAGAACGAGATCAATTTCAAGAACGTCGCCGTGCCCAAGGCGAACGTCCTGGGTGAGCTGGACAAGGGCTGGGCGGCGCTGAGCAAGCTCCTGCTCAAGGCCGCCGCCCTCGAGTGCGCCTACCTCGTCGGTCTGGCCCAGATGGACTTCGAGATCACCGTCGACTACGCCAAGGAGCGCGTCCAGTTCGGCCGGCCCATCGGCAGCTTCCAGGCGATCCAGCACAAGTGCGCCGACATGGTCACCGACGTCGACGGCTGCCGCTTCATCATGTACCGCGCCGCCTGGTCCGTCGCCGAGGGCGAGCCGGACGCCGAGCAGCTCGTGCACATGGCCAAGGCCTGGTGCAGCGA
>DAOUEO010000076.1:0-14467 GCA_034430455.1 Dehalococcoidia bacterium
CCTTTGTCCGGCCGCATCTCCTCGAGGATGAGCTCGGTGACGGCGCCGGTGCCGCAGCCCAGGTCGACCACCCGCTGCCAGGGCCGCAGCTCGCACAGCTTCACCAGCCGCCGGTTCATCGCCGTGTAGAAGGGATGACTGGCGAACCGCTTGAGAGAATAATCCTCTGCGGTCATGGCATCCGCACCCCCTTTTTCCGACGCTACGGTATCGGGAGATCCAGACGGTGTCGTCGTACTTCCTCCACTATCCTGCCGGCGGCGGCCTCGGCCGGCTCGCACAGCGGCAGACGCATCCCACCCACCGGGAACCCCACCTCGTTCAAGGCGTGCTTGATGGGGATGGGGTTGCTGGCCGCCGTCATCAGGGTGACCATAAGGGGCAGCAGCCGCCGGTGAATCTGCGCCGCCGCCGCCGTCTCTCCCGCCAGGAACTTCTCGATCAGCTCCCTCATCTGCAGCCCCACGAGATGGGAGACGACGCAGATGACGCCGTACCCGCCCACCGACAGGATGGGCAGGGTCTCCTGGTCGTTGCCGCTCCAGACGCGAAAACCCTCCCTCGCCTGGTCAATGATGCGGGCGATCTGCTCCAGGTCACCGCTCGCCTCCTTGACCCCGACGATGTTAGGGACGCGAGAGAGTCTGACCGTCGTCTCGGCCGCCATGTTGACGCCGGTGCGGCCGGGGATGTTGTAGAGAATGCAGGGCAGACTCGTCGCCTTGGCCAGGCGCTCGAAGTGGCGGAATATCCCCTCCTGGATGGGCTTGCTGTAGTAGGGGACGGTCAGGAGGAGGCCGTCCACGCCCGCCTTCTCGGCCTCACGGGATAGCTCCTCGCTCTCCGCCGTGTTGTAGTTGCCGGTGCCGGCGACAACGGCGCCGGCGTCCCCGATCGCCTTCTTGACCTCGGCGTAGAGGCGCAGCTTCTCCTCATTGCTCAGGGTGGGGACCTCACCCGTTGTGCCGGACAGCACGACGCCGTCGCTCCCCGAGCGCAGGAGCGCCAGCGCGAGCTGCTGCGCCTGCTTGTAGTCGACCGCGCCCTCCCGCGTGAACGGGGTGACCATAGCCGTCAGCAAACGGCCCAGCTCTACCATGGGCATCACCTCCCGGCGGGGCTAGCTAGACGAGGCCGCGGTTTACGAGCTCCTCCGCGATCTGGATCGCGTTGAGCGCGGCCCCTTTGCGCAGGTTGTCGGAGACGATCCACATCGCGATGCCGTTGGGGTGGGAGGCGTCCTTGCGGATCCGTCCCACGAACACATCGTCCTGACCGGCGGCGGCCCAGGGCTGCGGGTAGAGGTTCACGCTGGGCTCGTCCTGTACGGTAACGCCCGGCGCCTCCATCAGTATGTCGCGCACGTCGTCCGGCGTCATGGGGCGGGTCAACTCGACGTGGACGGCCTCGCTGTGCGATATCATCACCGGCACCCGCACGCAAGTGGCGGAGACGGCGATCGACTCATCGTGCATGATCTTACGCGTCTCGGCCACCATTTTCCACTCTTCCTTTGTGTAGCCGTCATCCAGGAAGACATCGATGTGCGGCAGAAGGTTGAAGCCGATCTGATGGGGATACACGTGGGGGACCACGCCCTTCCCCTCCAGAATCTGCTCCGTCTGGGTGTTGAGCTCGTCCACGGCGGCCTTGCCGGTGCCGGAGACGGACTGATAGGTGTCGGCGATGATCCGCTTTACCGGGTTGACGCGGTGGATCGGCCACAGGCACATCACCAGCGGCGTGGTGGAGCAGTTGGGGATGGCGATAATCCCCTCGTGGTGCTTCACGTCGGCGGCGTTCACCTCCGGCACCACCAGGGGCACCCGCGGGTCCATCCGCCAAGCCGAGCTGTCGTCGATGGCGACGGCGCCCGCTTTGGCGGCGACCGGGCAGTACTGCCGCGAGGCCTCCCCACTGGCGGAAATGAAGACGAAGTCGGCGCCGGCGAACGACTCGTTCGTCGTCACCTCCACCTCGATCTCCCTCTCCCCCACGAGAATCTTGCGGCCGGCGGAGCGCGAGGTAGCGAGCAGGCGCAGCGACTTGAGCGGGAATTGGCGCTCGACCATTATGTCCAGGAAGACGCGGCCCACCATCCCCGTGGCCCCGACAACCGCCACGCTGTACAGTTTGTTAGGAGGCATTGTAGCTCTATACTCCCCGTTTGGATTGCCTTCGAAGGGCGCGGATACAGTGCGAACATGATATCGCAGGGGATAGGAGACATTCAAGCCTAGCGCCCAGGAGGGGCAACCGGGCGGTTCTGACCCGCCGCCGCCCGCGCTCAGCCGGACGCGACGGCCCCGCCAGCCTCAGTCGAGACCGATGAGGGGGCCCAACCCGCGCACGAGCTCGCGGCGGTTCATGACCTCCTTCGTCGCCAGGAGAACTCCCGGCAGAAAGGAGTCGCGGCCGGTCGAATCATGGCGGATGCTCAACGTCTGCCCTCTGCCACCGAAGATGACCTCCTGGTGGGCCACGAGCCCCGGCAGGCGCACGCTGTGAATGGTTATGCCGTCCTGCGCCCCGCCGCGGGTGCACGCCAGCGTCTCCTTCTGCGTGGGCGGCCGCTCAAAAGGGGAGCCGCGGCTCGCCGCCATGGCCTGGGCGGTGGCGATGGCAGTCCCCGAGGGCGCATCCGCCTTCTGATCGTGGTGGAGCTCAATGATCTCGGCGCTGCCGAGGTGCCTGGCGGCGATCTGGGCGAGGTGCATCATGAGCACGGCGCCGATGGCGAAGTTCGACGCCACCACCACCCCCAGCCCCTTCTCCTCGCAGGAGCGCTCAAGCTCCGCCAGCAGCTCCCCGGAGAGCCCGGTGGTGCCGATGACGAGCCGCGCCCCCGCCTCCAGCGCCGCCCTCGCCACGACAGGCGCCCATTCCGCGTTCGTGAAGTCGACCACGACGTCCGGGCGGCAGCGCGCGAAGAGGGCCTGGGGATCCTTGTCCAGATGGACGAGCCCCGAGCCATCGGGGAGGGAGAGGTACTCCTCGGCGGAGAACTTCTCCAGGACGCCCACCGGCTCCAAGTCGGGGTCGGCGCAGACCGCGGCCAGGATCTCTTTGCCCATCCTGCCGGTACCGCTGACGACTACGCGAATCTTCTCCACTGCGTCTTCTCTTCCAGACCGCCGGCGCTACAATCGGCGAGAGCCGCTACCAGCGCCGGCCAAAGGGCGGCCTCGGCGGGCCTCCCGACCCTGGCTCAGGGCGTGAATCCGGCCTGCCCCGCCCCTGCCCGAACGGACGACGCTGCGGCCGGCCAGGCGCGGCGGGACCGTTACGATGCTGTCCGCCTGGGGGACGGGAACCACCCGGGGGACGAGACCCGCCCCGCCGTTGCTGCGACTCGCCTCCATAGCCCGGCCGTCTTCGCGGCGGGCCGTCCTGCCCACCGCCGGGGACAGGAGACCGCTCGTTACCCGGTTCCGCCCTTCCTTCGCCGGGCTGCGTCCCTTCCAGGACGGCCCGCCGCGAAAGGTTCACCCGGCCCAGGTTGTCGATCTCCGTTACCATCACCGTGATCTCGTCGCCTATCTGGACGACGTCCTCGACGCTGGGCACACGATAGTCGGCAAGCTCCGATATCCGCACCAGTCCGTCCTTGCCCGGCATGATCTCCACAAAAGCCCCGAAGTTGGTTATGCGCGTTACCTTGCCGTTATAGACGGCGCCTACCTCGACCTCCTTCGTCAGCCCTTGGATGATCTCGATCGCCCGGTTGGCCATCTCCTCGCTCGCCGAGCCGATGAGAACGGTGCCGTCGTCCTCAACGTCGATCGTGCACTTCGTCTCCTCGACGATAGAGCGGATCACGCGGCCGCCGGGACCGATGACCGTGCCGATCTTCTTGGCCGGTATCTGGATGCGATACATACGGGGGGCGTAGCGGGAGATCTCCGGCCTGCTCTCGGCGATCGTCTCGCGCATCTTCTCCAGGATCGTCAGCCGCGCCTCGCGGGCCTGTTGCAGCGCCTCGCCCATTATCTCGGGCGTGATCCCCTTTATCTTGATATCCATCTGGAGGGCCGTAATCCCCGCGGCGGTGCCCGCCACCTTGAAGTCCATGTCGCCCATTGCGTCTTCCAAGCCAGCGATGTCGGTGAGGATGGCGTGCTTCCCGCCCTCGCCCATCATCAGCCCCATCGCGATACCCGCCACGGGCGCCTTGATCGGCACGCCGGCGTCCATCAGGGAGAGGGTGCTGCCGCAGACGCTCGCCATCGAGGTGCTGCCGTTGCTCGACAGGACCTCAGTTACGAGGCGGATAGTGTAGGGAAACTCATCCTCGCTGGGAATGACGGGCTCAATCGCCCTCTCGGCCAGGGCGCCGTGCCCGATGTCGCGCCGGCTGGGCGAGCCCATGCGGCGCGTCTCCCCCACCGAGAAGGGCGGGAAATTGTAGTGGTGGAGGAACCGCTTGGTGTCCTCCGGAGAGAGGGTGTCGAGACGCTGCTCCTCCCCCGCCGAGCCCAGAGTGGCGATGGAGAGCGCCTGCGTCTGCCCGCGGCTGAACAGGCCGGAGCCGTGCGTCCGCGGCAGGATCCCCACCTCAGCGCTCAGGGGGCGGATCTCTTTGAGACCCCTACCGTCGGCGCGCACGCCCTTCTCCAGGACGCTGCTACGCATCCCCTGCTTCATCTTCTCGTCGAAGGCGGTCAGGATCTGCTCCGCCGTGTACGTCTCTCCCAGGCGCTCGAGCAGCTCTTCCCGCCGCTCCCCGAGGGCGCGCTCGCGCTCTTCCTTGTTCACCGCCGCGACGATCTCTTCCAGCTTCCCCTCCAGGAACTTCCCCACCTCTTGCCGCACCCCCTCGTCCACCTTGGGGAGCTCCACGGACCGCTTGGGCTTGCCGATCTCAGCCACCAGCTCGTCCTGGAGGGCGATGACCTCCAGATTCGCCTCATGGCCGACGCGAATGGCGCCCAGGATGGTCTCCTCCGACACCTCGGAGGCCCCCGCCTCCACCATCATGACGGCGTCGCGGGTGCTGGAGACCACCAGGTCGAGCGCGCTCTCCTTAAGCTGCGAGTAGGTGGGGTTGACCACGTACTCCCCATCGATATGCCCCACCCGCACTGCGCTCACCGGCCCGCCAAAGGGTATTTCGGACATGGAGAGCGCCGTGGAGGCGCCCATCGTGCCCAGCACATCGGGGTCGTTCTCCTGGTCGGCGGAGAGAACGGTCACGACCACCTGCACGTCGTTGCGCATCCCCTTGGGGAACAACGGACGCAACGGCCGGTCGGTGAGGCGGGCGGCCAGGATCGCTTCCGTCGTCGGCCTGCCCTCGCGGCGGAAGAAGCTGCCCGGTATCTTGCCCGCAGCGTACAACCGCTCCTCATAGTCAATCGTCAGGGGAAAGAATTCGATCCCCTCCCGGGGCTGCTCGCTCATGCAGGCGGTGACCAGCACGACCACATCCCCATAACGGATCATCACTGAGCCGTTCGCCTGACTGGCCATCTTCCCCGCCTCGACGCGCAACGTCCGGCCGCCTATCGTTCGCTCATAGACACGAATCATCAAGAACCTCCGTAAGCCCTAACCAGCGGGCGTTCGTCCGCGGGACAACCGACCCGCCGGAACCGCTCTGCCAGCGCTCACTGTGTTGGGCATTAGCTAGCTGCTAGACCTATGTGTGGAGAAGCTCAAACCCTGCTTCCCAATCCCGAACGCCCCCATGCCTCCCTGCCGAGCGGGCTCATCCTGATCTCGAGGTGGAAAGTTGCAGAGGATCTGTCGCCCGCCGGTTGAGGATGTGCTTGCTCTCTTCCCTACAGATCAAGGCCTCCGCCGAGATGGGATCTACTTGCGGAGGCCGAGCTTGGCAAGGACAGAGCGATACCGCTGCACATCGTTCCTGTTCAGATATGCGAGCTGTCTCCTTCGCTGCCCTACCATCTTCAGGAGGCCGCGCTGCGAGTGGTGATCGTGCTTGTGAACCCTCAGGTGCTGCGTTAGCTGGTTGATTCTTTCCGTGAGGAGGGCTATCTGCACTTCGGGGGAACCGGTATCGGTCTCGTGCGCGCGGTGTTCCGCAATGAGGCCCTGCTTCTTCTCCTTGACGAGCATGCTTTCTCGCGCTGACCTTCGTCTTTCTTATCTTTGGCCCATTGTAGCACGCCGCTTGCGCGAGGCGCAATGCACCGCCCGCCGCCGGTGCAAGAAGGGCCCCCATATGCTATTCTTGAGCCAAGCCGCCAACTTCCTCTTCGCCGGATGAAAGGGAAAGCGCCGTAGCAATGCGACAGGTGGCCATCGTTACCGACAGCGCAGCCTCCATACCCCCTCCCCTCTCCTCCCAGTACGGGATCGACGTCGTCCCGCTCAGCCTCGTCATCGAGAGCCGCTCCTACCCCGACACGCTCGACGGCGACACGCAGCAGTTCTACCGCTCCCTCAAGTCGGCGCGGCGCCCTCCCACCACCGCCAGCGCCTCCCCCGGCGCCCACCTTGAGGCGCTGCGACAGGCCGGCCAGCGAGCGCCCGCCGTCCTCTACATCAGCATATCCGGCCGCTACAGCGCCACCTACGACTCCGCCCTCCAGGCGGCGGCCGCTCTGAAGCAGGAGCGACCCGACCTCCAGATCGAGGTGCTCGACTCCCAGGCCGCCGCGATGGCCCAGGGATTCGTCGTCCTGGAGGCGGCCCGCGCCGCCGCTCAAGGCGCCGACCTGCCCGCCGTCATCTCCCACGCCCGCGCCACCATCCCCCGCGTGGGGCTGCTCGCCGTCATCGACACCCTGGAGTATCTGGCCAGGGGCGGCCGCGTCCCCAAGGTGCAGGCCTGGGCCAGCGCCCTCCTCGCCGTGAAACCGATCCTCGAGTTCCGCGACCAGGAGGTCCGGCTGCTCACCCGCACCCGCACCAAACGCCGCGCCGTCGCCCAACTGATCCCCCTCTTTGAGCAGCGAGGGTACAGAGGGCCCGGCCTTCACCTGTGCGTCCAGCACACCAACGCCCTGACAGAGGCGGAGGAGCTCGCCGCGGCGGCCCGCCAGCGGCTGGAGCCGGCGGAGCTGCTAATCAGCGAGTTCACCCTCGTCATGGGGGCGCACATCGGCCCCGGCCTGCTCGCCCTGGCCTACTACGTCGAGCCATAGGGAGGGCACGGTCGTCCTCCGCCAGCAGTGATCTCAAAGAAGATGTTTGCCGATACCGAGGCCGCCGCCCAAGATGTGGACCAGCTCCTCGCCGCGCTGGGGCCTCTCCCGCCGCCGCGGCGCCGGTCCGCCCTCGTCGTCGTGAGCGGACTCCCCGGCACCGGCAAGTCGCTCTTCTGCCGCGAGTTGAGGCGGCGCACAGGCGTGGTGATCCTGGAGAGCGACGCGCTCCGCAAGCTCCTCTTCCCCCGGCCGACCTACTCCGGTGAAGAAAGCCGGCGCCTGTTCGCTGCCGTTCACGCCGCCATCGAGAGGCTGCTGGCGGCCGGCGTCTCCTGCGCCCTCGACGCCACTAACCTGAAGGAGCGCCACCGCGAGCCCCTGTACGCCATCGCCCAGAAGCAGGGCGCGAAGCTGGTCCTGGTGGAGGTGACAGCAGCGCCGGCGGTCGTCCGCCGCCGGCTGGCGCAACGCCTCCGGGAGAGGGACGCCCCCTCCGACGCCGATGTCGCCGTCTATGAGCGGATGCGCCGGGAGGTGGAAAAGATACCGCAGGAGCACCACGTGGTCGACACAGAGGCGGACATGGGCCCCGCCCTGGCAGCGATAGGGCGCGAGATCGAGGCCCCCTAGGGCAAAAAGAAACGGCCCCCGCAGAGAGCCGCCCGCTCTTCTCCTCACCCGGCGGTCAGGCCTTGGCGCCTTCCACCGTTCCCACCGTCTTCGGCCCGATCCCCAGGAGCCTCCCCAGGGCGGCGTAGCCCCAGCGCTGCATGATAAGCGCCAGGCCCAGACCCACCAGCGCCACCATCACTCCTACCGGCGCGTCGAAGATGAAGTGGTTGGCGGTCATGACCACGGCAAAGAATTGCGCCACCGGCAAGAGCAACACCGCTATCCAGAGCGGCTTGAACCGCGTCGCCATGATGACACCGACAGCCAGGATCACCGGCCAGCCCACGTGCAGGCTGGGGACGGCGGCATAGGGGTTCACGAACGGCTGCGCCGTCTCCGCCTGATAGCTCAGGCGGCTGTACTCCGCCATCGTGTCGACGAAGCCGAACTCCGGCAGAAACCGCGGCGGCGCTACCGGGAAGAGATGGTAGATAATCAGCGCGATGCCGCCGGAGAGCAACATCGCGTCCCGCGTCAACGTGTACTGACGCCGGTGCCAGCAGTACATCCATAGCCCGACAAGGATGATGAAGGGGAAATCCATCCAAAAATAGATGAAGTTGAAGAGCTGAATAAGGAATTGGCTGCTGAGAACGGCGGCCTGGAGCTGGGTCTCCCAGAAGAAACCGACGTTGCGCTCAAGGTTGATGATCTGGAAGCTCCGGTTCACGGCTTCCGGCGCCCGGTCAACGACGCTCCCCCTTACGAGGAAGTAGAAGAGGAAAGCGAGAACCACAAGCGTGATCTCGCTGACATGGCGGTATACCGGCTTTTCCGCCAGCATCCCTATTACCCTTTGCGGCGCCATTGAAGCTCGAGAAACCATGCTGTCGGACGCTTCCTCCGCCTCGTGGCTATCAGGTCTCCCAGGTTAATTCAACCACAACCAGCCGCACTTTTCAAGTGCCGACTTCACCTTCGACGCCCTACTTGTTCTTCGACATCTTTCACCTAAGCCTGCTGCCCCCGAGCCTGCTGCCTCGCCAGACGGCGATCCTCCATCACAGAGGCGACACCGATGGCGGCCAGCACTATGACCACCCCTACAATGATATCGAAGATGAAGTGGTTCGCCGTCAGCACCACAGAGAAGAACATCGCCAGCGGCAGCAGCACCGCGAACACCCGCACCGGGACTCTGTGATCCACGTCGAACAGGGCGATCCCCACCAGCAGCGCCCAACCGACGTGAAGACTGGGCACCGCCGCATAGTGGTTGACGAGGAAGCCCGGCTGCAGATTGTAGTTCTCGGGGTTCAGGAGGGCGACTGTGTCGACGAAGCCCCACTCCGGCAGCAGGCGCGGCGGCGCCACCGGGAAGAACACGTAGAAAAGCAGACCAACGACCGCGGAGATCAACAGCGCATTGCGATAGACGCGGTAGCGCTCCCGGCTGCGCACGTATACCCAAATCGCGCCGATGATAAGGACCGGCAGATGGGCCCAAAGATAGATCCAGTTCGCGATCTTGACGAAGGCAAGATTGCCAATGATGGACTCCTGCCATCGCGGTTCCACAAAGATGCCCAGCCTCTCCTCGAGACGGATTATGTTGCTGGCTCGGCTGAAGGACTCCGCAATCCTCTCCGGGACCGCGCCCCGCAGCAGCCAGTACACCAGCATCGCCCCCACCAGTAGCACCGCCTCCACCAGAAAACGGGTCATCTCCTGGCGGGTAACCCTCCACCTGACATCCGCTAGGGGCTCTGTCTCCACCGCAAGCTCCCTCTCATCCCTCCGCAGAAGCCGTCAATTGCACCTACCCTCACCTAACCTTACCATACTGCTGAACTCTATTGTACCGCGTAATCTCAAGTAAGTCCCTAAGGAGCCGCTCATGAAGATCAGCGTGCGACGTGGAGATATCGCAGACTACCCCGCCAGGGCGATAATCGTCACCTTGTTCGAAGGGATGGCTCCCTCCGGCGCGACGGCGGCGGTCGATCAGGCGCTCGGAGGGGCGATCTCCCAGCTCATCGAAGAGGGTGAGGCCCGCGGCAAAGCGAACGAGCTGACCCTCCTTCACACCCTGGGGCGCATCCCCCCGTCGCGTGTCCTCGTCCTTGGCCTCGGCAAGCCGCAGGAGTGCGACCTCGACAGGCTGCGCAATACCATCGCCGTCGCCGCCCGCCACCTGCGCAGCCACGGCGTCGACAGCGTCGCCACCGTTGCCCACGGCGCCGGCGCGCGCGGCCTCGACCCCGAAGCCTGCGCCCAGGCCGTCGCGGAAGGCGCCTTCCTCGGCCTCTACACCTTCCAGCGCCACAAGAAGAGAGAGGAGGACGAACGCGAGATCCACGAGCTCATCCTCGTCGAGCGCGAGGCGGCGAAGCTGCGGGCCGTCCGGCGCGGCGGCGAGCGCGGCCGCATCCTCGCCGAGGCAACAAACTGGGCCCGCGATCTCGCCAACGAGCCCGCCAACTACCTGACCCCCACGGACATGGCGGAACGGGCACGGGCCGTCGCCGCCGAGCGCGGCCTGGAGTGTCAGGTCCTCGAGCGCAAAGAGATGGAGAAGCTGGGAATGGGCGCCCTCCTCGGCGTCGCCCAGGGCAGCCACCAACCGCCGAAGTTCATCATCCTCCACTACCGCGGCGGCAAGGAGCACGCCGCCGCCCTGGGGCTGGTAGGCAAAGGCATCACCTTCGACACCGGCGGCATCTCCATCAAGCCCGCGCCGGGGATGGCGGATATGAAGAGCGACATGGCGGGCGGCGCCGCCGTCATCGCCGCCATGAGCGCTATCGCCCAGCTCAAGCCCCGCATCAACGTCACCGCCCTCGTGCCCGCCACCGAGAACATGCCCGGCGGCGGCGCCCAGAAGCCCGGCGACGTGGTGCGGGCCCTGAACGGCAAGTCCATCGAGGTCGTCAACACCGACGCCGAGGGGCGCCTCATCCTCGCCGATGCCCTCTCCTACGCCCGCCGCCTCGGCCTCTCGCCCGTCGCGGACGTGGCCACCCTCACCGGCGCCATCGTCGTCGCCCTGGGGCGCGCCGCCATGGGGGCGATGACGAACAGCGAGCCCCTCCTGGATAGGCTGCGCGAGGCATCGGCGGCCGCCGGCGAGAAGCTCTGGCAGCTCCCCCTGTTCGAGGAGTACAAGGAGCACATCAAGAGCGAGGTGGCGGACATCAAGAACGTCGGCAACCGCGAGGCCGGCTCGATCACCGGCGCCCTCTTCCTCCAGGAGTTCATCGAGGACACCCCCTGGGTCCATCTCGACATCGCCGGCGTCGACCAGGTGGAGAAAGAGAAGGGCGCGCTCGTCAAGGGCTCCAGCGGCGTCCCCGTGCGCACGCTCGTCAACCTGGCGTTGAGCCTCGCCCGGAAGCCGCTCTCGACCTAGCAGCGCCCGCAGGCGCCACCGCTAGCGCCCGTGGCCGGGGGCCCAGGCGCGGGCGATGAACTTGTCGACTTCGAGCGCGGGAAGCGACATGAGCTGCAGCGTTCCCCGCGCGCTCAGCTCCACCGATATCCCCATGACCACGTCGTTGTTCTCCGCTTCGAGGATGGTCACGAAGTCGTACGGGCCGAGGACGGCGTACTGGGCTATTATCCTGCCCCCCATCGCTGTCAACTCCTTGTTCACCTCCCTGATGCGCTCCGGCCGGGCCTTGATCGTCTTGCGGCCCTGCTCCGTAAGGTTGGTGAGCGTAACGTAGTACGGCATCCTGTTCTCTCCTTCTCATGAATGAAGTCTCTCCCGATGGGCAACATCATAACTCAAGCCGCTCCCGTGTCAACTCGGCCCAGCCTCGTACCGCCGGCGACGATCGAGGGTGGCCGTGACTGACAATCCAGGAAGGAGCTACGACTTGAGGAGAGGTACGACCCTATCGAGGATGCGCTGCGCCACCTCGTACTTGCTCAGCAGAGGCAGCGTCTCCGCCTCGCCGGACTTGTCGATGATCGTGACCTGGTTCGTATCCGTCCCGAAGCCCGAGCCCGGCGCCGTTACGTCGTTCGCCACGATGAGGTCCAGCCCCTTGCCGGCCACCTTCGCGGCGGCGTTCTTCACCAGATCCTCGCTCTCGGCGGCAAACCCCACCCGCACAAGCTTGCCCTTCACCGCCGCCAGGATGTCGGGCGTCGGCGCCAGCTCCAGGGTCCGCCCGCCCTTCGTCCGCTTGACCTTCTGCGCGGCGGCGGCGGCGGGCCGGTAGTCGGCGACGGCGGCAGCCATGATCAGGGCATCGGCATCGGCGCACTGGGCGACCACGGCGTCCCGCATCTCCTCCGCCGTCTTCACCGCCACCATCTCGACGCCGTAGGGCGCCGCCAGGGCCACGGGAGCGCTCACCAGCGACACCCTCGCGCCGCGGTCGCGGGCGGCCTCGGCGACGGCGTAGCCCATCTTCCCCGAGGAGTAGTTGCTGACATAGCGAACGGGGTCGATCGGCTCCTGCGTGCCGCCGGCGCTCACCACCAGCTTGCGCCCCGCCAGGTCACCGTTGCGCCCCAGCATCTGCCGCAGCGCCCCCAGCACCACCTCCGTCTCCACCATCCGGCCCCACCCCGCGCGACCGCTCGCCAGGCGCCCCTCGACGGGGCCTACGACCGTCATCCCCCGCTCCTTGAGCAGGGCGACGTTTGCCTGCGTCGCCGCGTTCCCGTACATCTGCGAGTCCATCGCCGGCGCCAGCACGACAGGGGCCTGCGTCGCCAGCACTGTCAGGCTCAGCAGGTTGTCGGCGAAGCCATGCGCCAGACGGGCCAGCGTCGTCGCGCTCACGGGAGCGATCACGACGGCGTCGGCGCGGCGGGCCAGCTCCACGTGGGAGATGGCAAGCTCCGCCCGCACGTCGAATATGTCGGTGTAGACGGGACGTCCGCTCAGGCCGCGCAGCGCCATGGGGGTGATGAACTGGGCGCCCGCCTCCGTGAGGATCACGTCCACCTCCGCCCCCGCCTGCGTCAGCTTGCTCACAATGTCGGCGGCCTTGTAGGCGGCGATGCTGCCGGTGACGCCGACGATGACCCTCTTACCTTCCAACATGTTTCAGCGCCTCTCGCCGCGGTTGGCCTCGTGAATCAGATGCAGGCCGATGAGCGTGAGGTCGAGGTTGACCGTGTCGATGACGGAGCTCTCGCGGGCGATGACGGGCGCCCAGCCGCCCGTCGCTATGACCTTCACGTTGCCCTCCAGCTCCGTCTTCATGCGGGTGACGATCCCCTCGATCAGCCCGACGTAGCCGAAGATGATCCCCGACTGCATCGCCGTAACGGTCGTCTTGCCGATGGCGGTCTTCGGGCGCTCCAGCTCGATGCGGGGCAGCTTCGCCGTGCGCTCGAACAGCGCCTGTGACGAGATGCCGATGCCGGGCGCTATCGCGCCGCCCACGTAGTCTCCCTCCTTCGATATGGCATCGAAGACGGTCGCCGTCCCGAAATCCACGATGATCAGCGGCGGGCCGTACAGCTTGATCGCCGCCACGGCGTCGACCACGCGGTCGGCGCCCACGTCACGGGGGCTGTCGTACTTGATGCGTACGCCCGTCTTCACCCCCAGGTCCACGACCAGCGGCGTAACCGAGAAGTAGCGCCGGCAGACCTCCTGGAAGACCGGCGTCAGCGAGGGGACAACGCTCCCCAGGATCGCCTCGTCCACATCGCCGCGCTCTACCCCCGCCGACTGCAGGAGGTTGAGAAGCAGGATAGCGTACTCGTCGACCAGGTTCTGCAGATCGGTCGCAATCGTCCACCGCGCCCTCAGCTTCTCCCCCTGCAAGACGCCGATGCTCGTCGCGGTGTTGCCGATGTCCACGGCCAGCAGCATGGCCACCCCCCGCTAGAGATTGCCCGGCCTCTTGAAGCCGGCCACTACGTTGCCCATTATAGTGGAGCATATTCGGCAGCCGCAACCGAACCTCCTTGGACCTGGGCCCAGACGATCCTCTTTGCGGCTTGGGAAACGGCGACATTTTTTCTCACCCAGTAGTCATAAGAGGCTTGACCCTCTTTCCCGCCTGCTGCTATCCTCAACTTAGTCAGGTTGACCTCTCGCCCGGTTCCCACCCCAACCGGCGAGGGCTATCGCAAACCCTCTACCTTCAGCGATAGCCTGCGGCCGGACTAACACCAACAGCCAGTTGCAAGCGCTCGTATCGGAGCCCGCTCCGCTGGTGTGTTCACGCCAGCGCTAGGGGGAGTCTTGTCCGTTCCGCAGCCACCCGACCGCCTCCACCGGCAGGGTCAACACACGAGAGCAGAGGAGAACTGATGCAGGAGCGCTCCGCGAAGGGTCTCTGGGAAGCGGCTCTGGGGCAGCTACAGCTACAGGTCACCCGCCCTAACTATGAGACCTGGCTCAAGGATACTATCGGTATCAGCCTCGCGGACGGCCTCTTCACTATCGCTGCCCCCACCGATTTCGCGGTCGAGTGGCTGGGCTCCCGTCTCCACGGCCTCATCGCCAAGACCCTCTCTGGCATCGTTGGCCACCCCGTTCAGCTCGCCTTCGCTGTCGCCGGAGTTGCGCCTGTCTCCCAATCCCCTCTGCCCGCTCCAACGTCCGAGCCGCCATATCCCTCTGTCTCTCAACCCCCTCTCCCCAAGGCGCGGCTCAACTCCCTCCTCACCTTTGCCACGTTCACTGTGGCTGACTGCAACCGCCTCGCCCACGCCGCCGCCCTCGCTGTCTCCAGGAGCAGCGGCGCCTCGACTCACAACCCCCTCTTTCT
>DAOUEO010000077.1:0-1833 GCA_034430455.1 Dehalococcoidia bacterium
CTCCTGGAGCCGATCCAGGGCGAGGGCGGCGTCGTCATTCCCGACGACGACTATCTGCGCCGGGTGCGGGCCTGGTGCGACGAGCAGAACCTGCTCCTGATACTGGACGAGGTGCAGACGGGGATCGGGCGCACGGGCAAGCTGTTCGCCTATGAGCACTACGGCGTCGAGCCGGACATCATCACTCTGGCGAAGGGGCTGGGCAGCGGCTTCCCGATCGGGGCCGTCCTGGCGAAGGAGAGCTGCGCGGTCTTCGTGCCCGGCGACCACGGCACCACGTTCGGCGGCAACCCGCTGGCGGCACGCGTGGGCCACGCCGTCGTCAAGTACGTCATCGACAACGACCTGCCGGCGCAGGCGGCCGCGAAGGGCGAGATCCTGGCAAGGGGGCTGGCCACGCTGCACGACTGCTACGAGTTCGTGGAGGACGTCCGCGGGAAGGGGATGCTCTGGGCGGTCGAGTTCGGGCGGGAGATGGCGGAGGAGGTGACGCTGGCCTGTCTGAAAGAGGGGCTGGTGGTCAACAACGTCCGCCCCAACACGCTGCGTATTTCGCCGCCATTGACGGTATCAGAGGAAGAGCTGGCGGAAGGGCTGGCGAGGCTGGACAAGGTCCTCACCGCGCTTTCCCACAGGGACGGGTAGATCATGTCAACACACTATGGGAGGTGACCTCAATGTCGGAAAAGATAGTTCTCGCCTACTCCGGTGGCCTCGACACCTGCGTGGCGATCAAGTGGCTGGCTGAGGAGAGGGGCTACGAGGTCATCGCCCTCCACATCGACATGGGGACGGAGAAGGACTTCGAGGTCCTCCAGGAGAGGGCCGACGCCGCCGGGGCAGTGAAAACGCTCTTCCGGGACGGTAAGGACCTCTTCATCCGCTACTTCGCCTTCCCGGCCCTGGCCGCCGGCGCCGTCTACCAGGGGCACTATCCTCTCGCCACCGCCCTGGGCCGCCCCCTCATCGCGAAGCTGATGGTGGACGTCGCCCACGAGGAGGGAGCGACGGCGGTCGCCCACGGCTCCACCGGCAAGGGGAACGACCAGGTCCGGTTCGATGTCAGCGTGCAGGCGCTGGCACCCGAGCTGCAGATCGTCGCCCCCGTGCGGGAGTGGGATATGAAGACGCGCGAGGATGAGATAGCCTACGCCGAGCGCTATCGCATCCCCGTGCCGGTCACCAAGGAGAGCCCCTACTCCACGGACGAGAATCTGTGGGGTCGCAGCATCGAGTGCGGCGTCCTGGAGGACCCCTGGGTGGAGCCGCCGGAGGATATCTACGAGTGGACGCGCTCGGCGAAGGACGCGCCCGCGGAGCCGTCGTACGTGGAGATCGGCTTCGAGCGGGGGATACCGGTGTCGCTGGACGGCGAGGAGGTGGACGGGGTGAGCCTCGTGCGCCGTCTCAACGACCTGGCGGGCGAACACGGCGTCGGGCGGGTGGACCTGGTGGAGGACCGCCTGGTGGGGATCAAGTCGCGCGAGATATATGAGTCGCCGGCCGCCGTTACCCTGCTGGGGGCGCACGAGGCGCTGGAGCACCTCACGCTCGCCAAGCCGCAGATCCGGATGAAGGCGCGGATCGCGCAGGAGTACGCGGACCTGATCTACAACGGCCTCTGGTTCACCGCCTATCACCAGGACCTGGCGGCGTTCGTGCAGAGCAGCCAGCGGCATGTCACGGGCACGGTGCGGATGCGGCTGCACAAGGGCCAGGCGACGCCGGTGGGACGCCGCTCGCCCAAGAGCCTGTACGACTTCGCCCTCGCGACCTACGACAAGGGCGATCAGTACGACCAGAGCGCGGCGGTGGGCTTCATCAGCATCTGGG
>DAOUEO010000078.1:0-2520 GCA_034430455.1 Dehalococcoidia bacterium
CTGAAGCTGCCCGTCTTCGAAGGCCCTCTTGACCTCCTTCTCCACCTCATCGAGAAGGAAGAACTAGACATAACTACAGTCTCTCTCGTCCAGGTCACCGACCAGTACCTCGCCCAAATGCGCTCCCTGGAAGGGATCAACCTCGACGCCCTCGCCGACTTCGTGTCCATAGGGGCCAAGCTCATCTACCTCAAGTCGCGCGCCCTCCTGCCGCGGCCGCCGGCGGAGGAAGACGAGGATGCTGCCGAGGAGGAAGAGGTCGGGCGGGAGCTGACGGAGATGCTCAAGGAGTACCGGCGGTTCAGGGAGGTGGCGACAGTCCTGCGGGCGATCGAGGATGAGGGGCTGCGCGCCTACCCCCGCCTGGCGCCGCCGCCCGACGTCCCGCTGCCGTCGGGGCTGCACAAGGTGACGCTCGACCGCCTGCTGGAGCTATTCCGCGAGGCCCTAGAGCGCCTCCCCGCCGAGCCGTCGACCGACATCGAGCGGAGCACGGTCACCATCCGTCAGAAACTGGAGGAGATCGAGACGGCCTTGAAGAGGAAAGGGCGGTTGAGCTTCCGCCGCCTCGTGTCCGCCTGCCGCTCGCGCGTGGAGGTGATAGTCTCCTTCATGGCCGTGCTGGAGCTTATCAAGGACCTTCGCGTCTCGGCGGAGCAGGAAGAACTGTTCGGCGATATCGCGCTCGTCGCCCTGGAAACCCCTGCGCCCAGAGCGCCGTAAGGAGCACGGCGGCCGCCGCGCCGGCGACATCCATCCCCCAGTCCGCCCACGAGGCGTCCCGTCCCGCCACGAAGCCCTGATGGTACTCGTCGGAGGCGGCGTAGAGGGCGGCGAGGAGGAAGCTCAGCGCCAGCGCCAGCAGTAGTCTCCCCTTCCCTTTCCCCTTTCCCGGCGTCCAGCAGAGCTGTCCCCAGAGCAGCAGGAAAGCGAGAAGGGCGAACTCTCCGAAGTGGGCCGCGACCGTTGCCCCTGCCGGCGGCGTCGTCCCCAGCGGACGCGACTGCGCGGAGAGGTAGAAGATGAACCCCATCCACAGGATGGCCGGCAGCCAGGCGAGGGCGAGCCTTCTCAGCGTCACGGTTGTCATTATAATCGACGCGGCCTGTTCGCGGCCGCCCTATAGATACTCGGCACATAGCGCCATCTCCCTGAGGGATGATGGGGCAGGGCGCGCCGTGAACGCCCTGCATGGGCGCGCGGGCAGTGTATGGTTCGTATCTGGTGGGTAGCTCTTACAGACCTGCGGACTGATCGTCATCAACAAGACACATTTGCACGCCTTTGGGGGAGTGCAGAGGGGGCAGGCCCCCCTCTGCCGGGGGTTCCAGGGGGTGTCCCCCTGAAGCCCCAGCAGACTTCCCTGGGGCGGGCGGGTGGGAGCGACGACGCTCATGTTACGGCGGCCACGCCGACGCCTCCCAGGCGCACGGGCTTGACATAGTCCTACTCTCGTGCCAAGATCGCAGCGCGTGGTGGCTTCTCATTCCGGCTGTCTGGGTTCACACTAGCGAGCTACTCAAATCATTGACCCCGCGACATTCAGACAGCGTACCATGAGGCGAGTTGCTATTCCGCCTCATGCTGCGCTAGCAAGCGAGGTGGCACGTGTCCTCACTCAGAAACGCTCTCATTCTAGTACTGGCGCTTGTGGCAATCGGACTGGGCGCGCGGATCGCCAGCGCCGCGTTCACCCAGGTCACCGTTGCCTTCACCGTTGACGAAGCAAACCCCGCCGGCTTCACGAATCCGGTCGACGATGATTGTCCCGTCGGCTGGCCGTGCAAGGTAAAGTCCGACCTTAACGTCGCGGACGAGGACCAACTCGCCGCTTCCGTCACCACCATCAGTCCGACCGCTTTCTCGGGCGCCGTCGGCACCTTGATCCCCAACGGCACCGTCGTCGGCAATTCCCACGTGATCGTGTGGTGGGCTCCAACGGGTAACTGCTCGTCCATCCTCGTTACGAAAGTCGAGGACACCAAGGACTTTCTCGACGGCGGCATAAAGTACGAGGTCTCTGACGATGGCAGCCAGGAAGCGCTTGGGTCCCCGATCGTCTGGCCCACGCGCCTGGAGACTGATCTCCGCGTCTCCCAGCTGATCGCCAGCGGCCACCCCGTCGCCCGGCGCTCGGTTGCTGTGCTCGATGGCCCCTTCGAGATCGGGCAGATCCCTGTCAACCTTCTGTCCTTTGACGTCTCCGACGGGAACGGCTTTGGTGGCCTCACGCTGCAGGGCACCTACAACGTTGCCGTCGTGGGTGACCCGACATCGCCGCCTACGGGAGCGATGTGCACGCCGATGGCTAGCAACTCGCTTCTCCTCGGCCAGGCCGCCGGCCGTACGCTGCTGAGATGCCAGGTGCCGGGCACGCATACAATGACCACCGTACTGACCCGTGAGTCGGGTGGCTCTTTGGTGTTTGACGCAACCGAGAGCGATACCGTTGGTTGCTCCACACCCGTCGGCGGCATAGCGGAGTTCGACCCTCTTGAGCCCGACGCGGCGGCCGGTGGG
>DAOUEO010000079.1:0-1705 GCA_034430455.1 Dehalococcoidia bacterium
CGCAGGTACTCGCTCCCCGCCAGCGTCGCCGCCGACGCTTCCAGACCGGCGCCGAGGAGAAAGGCCTCGTCGCCCGCCGCCTGGAAGGCCATAGGGCAACGCCTTTCCACGTCTTCCAGCAGGCCGAGCATCCCCACGACGGGCGTCGGCAGGATGGCGTCGCCGTTGGTCTCGTTGAAGAGGCTGACGTTTCCGGAGATGACCGGCGTTCCCAGCCGCTCACAGGCGGCCGCCATGCCGCGCACGACCTGCTCCATCTGATAGTACACCTCCGGCTTCTCCGGGTTGCCGAAGTTGAGACAGTCGGTCAAGGCGAGCGGCTCGGCGCCCGCGCAGACCACGTTCCGCGCCGCCTCCGCCACCGCGATGGCCCCGCCGGCGTAGGGGTCGAGGTAGCAGTAGAGGCCGTTGCCGTCGGTGGTAAGGGCGATGCCCTTATTGGTGCCCTTGATGCGCATGACAGCGGCGTCGCTGCCGGGGCCGACCACGGTATTGGTCAGTACCTGGTGGTCGTACTGGCGCCAGACCCAACGCTTGTCGGCGATCTCGGGCGAGGAGAGGAGGCGCAGGAGGGCCGCGGGCGGATCCGTCAGATCGGGCAGAGAGGCGAGGTCGTACGATTGCAGCCGCTGCAGGTAGGCGGGCTCCTCGCCCTCACGGCGGTACTCCGGTGGGTCGGTCAGCACCTTCACCGGGGCCCTCGCCACCTCCTGGTCGCCGTCGCGCACGCGGGTGTAGCCGTCGTCCCTTACCCTGCCGATGACGTCGGAGCGCAGTTCCCAGTGCTGAAAGAGGCGTCGCACGTCCTCCTCATGCTCCGGCTTGACGAACACCAGCATCCGTTCCTGCGATTCGGAGAGCATGATTTCGTAGGGCACCATCCCTTGCTCGCGCCTCGGCACCAGGGAGACATCTACTTCGATACCCATGCCGGCGCGTTCGGCGGCCTCCACACTGGAGCTTGTGAGCCCTGCCGCCCCCAAGTCCTGGATCCCCACTATCCAATCGGGGTGCCTCTCGGCCAGGTCCAGGCAGGCCTCCATGAGCAGCTTCTCCAGGAACGGGTTGCCGACCTGCACCGTGGGGCGCAGCTCGGCGCTGGACTCGTCGAACACGCGTGAGGCCAGCACGTTCGCCCCGCCGATGCCGTCGCGGCCCGTGTCAGCCCCGACCAGCATCACCGGATTGCCCGGCCCTTCGGCGCGACCGGGCATCAGGTCGGCGGTGCGCGCCACTCCCACGCACATGGCGTTGACCAGGGGGTTGGCGGAGTAGGCGTCGGCGAAGGAGACCTCGCCGGCCACGGTGGGGATACCCAGGCAGTTGCCGTAGCCGCCGATGCCCCCCACTACGCCGCCGAAGAGGTAGCGGTTGCGACGGTCGGAGAGGGGGCCGAAGCGCAGGGAGTCGAGGATGGCGATGGGCCGCGCCCCCATGGCGAAGATGTCGCGCACGATGCCGCCCACGCCGGTCGCCGCCCCTTGATAGGGCTCGATGGCCGAGGGGTGGTTGTGCGACTCGATCTTCATCACCACGCACAGGCCGTCGCCGATGTCGACGGCGCCGGCGTTCTCGCCGCCCATGCGCGTCAGGATGCGGGGGCCGCTGCTGGGCAGGAGCCTGAGGAGGGGCTTGCTGTTCTTATAGCCGCAGTGCTCGCTCCACAGGGCGCCGAACATGCCCAATTCCACCTCGCTGGGCTCCC
>DAOUEO010000080.1:0-1551 GCA_034430455.1 Dehalococcoidia bacterium
ACCCTTCCGCCCCCGTTGCCGCCGAAGGAGGCTGATTTTGACTTCTTCATCGCGACTGGCATGGGCGCGGTTGTAGCCAATTTCCTCTACACTGTCGGCTGGGTGTGCGAGATAGCCGTCGGGTCGCTGAAAGGGCAGCACATACCGTGGTGGCTCGGCCCCGCACTGTTCGGCGGGGTGTTGTTGTTGTCGCTGACACCCCCCGTCTTGATGGTTGCTGACCACACCTTGTGGTGGCTCTCCCGCGTCGTAACGGGGGCGTAGCAGACCCGGATCGGACAGCCGGAGGCCTACGCAGCAGTAGCCGCAGGTGCCGCCCTGCTGCTCGCCGGTGGCGTCTGGTATGCCAGGAGGCGCCGGCGGGCAGGCTAGACTGGCAGAGCAGCGCCAGGCGATTGCTTCCCCTCTTGTCTAACCCCTGTTGGATATGAGATAACTGGGGGCGCATGCTCGCCAAAGTCCTCTCCTGCGCCGTCGTCGGCCTAGACGGGGCCGTCGTCGAGGTCGAGGTCGACATCGCCTCCGGCCTCCCTGCCTTCTACATCGTCGGCCTCCCCGACACCGCCGTCCAGGAGGCGAAGGAGCGCGTCCGCTCCGCCGTCCGCAACTCCGGCCTCCAGTTCCCCCAGAAGCGCATCACCGTCAACCTCGCCCCCGCCGACCTGCGCAAGGAGGGCCCCGCCTACGATCTGCCGATCGCCGTCGGCATCCTCATCGCCTCCGGGCAGGTGGTCGCCGACCTCTCCGGCGCCCTCCTCCTCGGCGAGCTCTCCCTCGACGGCCAGGTGCGCCACGCCCACGGCATCCTCTCGATGGTCGCCCTGGCGAAAGAGCGAGGGATAGGCGCCGTCTACGTCCCCGAGGTCGACGCCCGCGAGGCGGCGCTCATCGACGGCGTGACTGTCTTCCCCGTGGCCGGCCTCGCCCCGCTCACCGCCCACCTCTCCGGCCTGGAGCCGATAGCGCCCTTCGTCGCCGAGCCCAGCGAGCCCGCCGTCGAGCGCCCCGTCTGGGAGGGCAACGACTTCGCCGACATCAAAGGCCAGGAGCACGTCAAGCGCGCGCTCGAGGTCGCGGCCGCCGGCGGCCATAACGTCCTCATGAGCGGCCCGCCCGGCAGCGGCAAGACGCTCCTGGCGCGCTCCCTGCCCTCCATCCTGCCGGCGATGCCCGCTGAGGAGGCGCTGGAGGTCACCCGCATCTACAGCGTGAGCGGACTCCTCCCGCCGGACACCCCCCTCATCAGGCAGCGGCCCTTCCGGGCGCCCCATCACACCGTGTCGCACGCCGGGCTCGTCGGCGGCGGACGGCAGCCGCGCGCGGGCGAGATCACCCTCAGCCACCGCGGCGTCCTCTTCCTCGACGAGCTGCCGGAGTTCGGCCAGGCGGGACTCGAGGTGCTCCGTCAGCCGATGGAGGACCGCGTCATCACCATCAGCCGCGCCCACGGCACCGTGACCTTCCCCAGCAACTTCATGCTCGTCGCGGCCATGAACCCCTGCCCCTGCGGCTTCTACGGCGACCCGACGAAGGAGTGCACCTGCTCCGAGT
>DAOUEO010000081.1:0-1594 GCA_034430455.1 Dehalococcoidia bacterium
ATGGAGATGGCGGGCGTCGCCCTCGACGTCGCGGCCCTCCGCGACATGTCCCAGCAGTTGGGCGAGCAGGTGCGGACGCTGGAGCGGGAGATCTACGCCGAGGTGGGCCATGAGTTCAACATCGGCTCGCCTCAGCAGCTCTCGGTCGTCCTCTTCGAGGAGCTTGGCCTGCCCAAGTCGCGCCGCACCAAGCACGGCGCCTCCACCGACGCCCAG
Organism: Dehalococcoidia bacterium; assembly: GCA_034430455.1. GTDB lineage: Bacteria > Chloroflexota > Dehalococcoidia > DSTF01 > JALHUB01 > DAOUEO01. The sequence goes on from DAOUEO010000081.1 coordinate 217, forward strand.
GTGCTCGAAGGGCTGCGCGGCGTCCATCCCGCCGTCGACCTCATACTCCAGTACCGGCAGCTCACCAAGCTCAAGTCCACCTATATCGACACCCTGCCCGCCCTCATCAACCCGCGGACCAACCGCATCCACACCACCTTCAACCAGACGGTGACCGCCACCGGCCGTCTCTCCTCCAACGACCCCAACCTCCAGAACATCCCCGTGCGGTCGGAGCTGGGCGGTCAGGTGCGCCGCGCCTTCATCGCCCGCGACATCGGCCCCGACCCCTACCTCCTCGCCGCCGACTACTCGCAGGTCGAGCTGCGCATCCTCGCCCACCTGTGCAAGGACCCCAGCCTCTTGGATGCCTTTCACCGCGACGAGGACATCCATGCCGCCACCGCCTCGCAGGTCTTCGGCGTGCCCATCGACGAGGTGACGTCTGAGATGCGACGCCGCGCCAAAGTCTTCAACTTCGGCGTCCTCTACGGTCTGACCGGCTTCGGCCTCTCGCAGCGGGAGGGCATCCCGCGCGAGGAGGCGAACGCCTTCATCGAGACCTACTTCCAGAAGTACACCTGCGTCAAGGAGTGGCGGGAGGGGGTCATCGCCGACACCCGCAAGAACGGCTACGCCGAGACGATCATGGGCCGCCGCCGCTACGTCCCGGCGATCAGCTCCCCCAACGCGCAGGTGCGGGCCGCGGCTGAGCGCATCGCCGTCAACATGCCCGTGCAGGGCACCGCCTCCGACATCATCAAAGTCGCCATGAACCGCATCGACGCCGAGCTGGAGGAGCGCGGCATGAAGACGAAGATGCTCCTCCAGGTGCACGACGAGCTCATCTTCGAGGGCCCCGCCGCTGAGCTGGACGATCTCCGAGACATGGTGCTGCGCGTCATGCCCGCCTCCCTCGACCTGGCCGTGCCCCTGAAGATCGACGTGAAGGTGGGCAAGACCTGGGGCGACCTCTAATCTGGGGGAGTCCAGAGGGGGTAAGCCCCCTCTGGCAGGGGTTCCAGGGGGTGTCCCCCTGATTCCCCAAAACACCCCTAGGGCGGGTGGGTGGGGCAGATCACGCCCATGTTGCGCCGATAACGCCGACGCTGCCCATCCAGAAGGCTGCGGGTTTCAACCCGCGGAATCGTTGGCACATTGGGCCTTCGTAGGGGCGGGCCCCCGTGCCCGCCCTGATATCACGGATAGCGCTACCTATGCCTGAGCTCCCTGAAGTCGAGACCATCCGCCGCGACCTCGACCCCCGCGTCTGCGGCCGCACCATCACCGCCGTCCGCATCGCCCCCGACGCCCCCAGGCTCGTGCAGCGCGCCTCCCCCGCCGACTTCGCCCGTCGCCTCGTGGGCCGCCGCATCGAGGCCATCGACCGTCGGGGCAA
>DAOUEO010000082.1:0-2570 GCA_034430455.1 Dehalococcoidia bacterium
AGGGGTGTTTTGGGGAAATCAGGGGGACACCCCCTGAAACCCCCGGCAAAGGGGCTTCGCCCCTCTGCACTCCCCCTTTTCGCTTCGTAGGGCGCTATTCGACCTGAGTCGGGGTGGCCAAGTCAGCGGCGGCGATCTCGGCGATCTTCTCACCGAGGCGGACGGAGTAGTTGAGGCCGCGGTCCTCGGGATAGATCTGCGTCGTGTTGGCGAGGTAGAGGCCGGGCACGGGCGTCCGGTGGTCGGGTATCGAGGCGCCGTAGTTGGTGGTGATCACGGGCTGGCCGGCGGCGTCCTTGAACAGCCAGCGGTCGGTTATCCAGTCGGGCGAGAAGTCGGGGTTGATCTTGCGCAGGTGGGGCAGGTAGTGGTCGCTGATCTCGTCGATGCTCATGCCGACGATGGGCGAGCCCTCCTCGACGTAGTTCGACAGGTAGAGGATGTGGTTATCGCCGTAGTTCTCCCGCTCTATGTAGTTGGTGTGCTCGATGGCGGCGACGAACGGTATCTCGGGGTCGCTGATGTTCAGCCAGTAGATGGGCGATAGGGAGCGCTTGAGCGCCAGCACGAGACAGGTCGCCCACTGATACTGCACCTTCTTCAGGGGAGCGGCGTAGTCGTCGGGCAGGAAGGGCGCCATCTCCAGGAAGGGGGCATTGGGGACGGTGGCGATGACGGCGTCGCAGGGGACGCTCCCGCCGTCGGCCAGGGCGAGGCCCGCGGCGCGCCCGTCCTCGACGACGATCCGCTGCACGGGGCGTCCGGCCTCTATCTCCGCCCCCGCTTCTCTGAGGCGGCGGGCCAGCTCGTCCGTGAGCAGGCCGAAGCTCCCCAGCAGGTAGCCCAGCTTCTCCTTCTGCGCTAGCCCGCCTCCCCGCGAGGCGAAGCGGAGGAATATCTTGCCCCAGAACCAGACCATGCCCACGTCGGCGGCGCGGGAGCCGAACTTGCCCCGCAGCAGCGGCCCCCAGACGACGTCGTAGTTGCGCTTTCCCGCCCGGCGCTTGATCCACTCCGCGGCTGTGATCCCCTCATAGCGACGCCAGTCCTTCTGCCGCCGCAGGTACATCCCCACGAGGCCCAGGCGGACGCGGTCGACGAGGGAGATAGGCTTGAAGCGGAGGAGGTCCATCGGAGTGACGAAGTCGTAGACGCGACCGCCGTAGTAGAAGCCGACCTTGGAGCCGCGCCAGCTCATGCGGTCGCCGAGGCCCATCTCGTCGATGAGCCCGATGACGGCGCTGTCGCCGCTGAAGAGGTGATGATAGAAGACCTCCAGCCGCTCGCCGCCGACTTCGAAGGTGCCCGCCTGTCCGCCCAGGGCCGGTCGCGATTCGAACAGGGCCACCTGGTGTCCCTTCTGGACGAGGCGATAGGCGGCCGTGAGGCCCGCTATGCCGCCGCCGATGATGCCGAACTTCATCTTCCGCCGGTCTCCTTTCCGCTTATGTTAGGCTCAGCCGGCTCCGCCGCCGCCGTCCGGCCCCGCAGCACGTCGCCGAAGGAGAGGTTGATGGCCCAGAGAAAGTAGAGACCGACGACGATGACGGGGAAGAGGACGAGGGCGTGCAGGGCCACGGCATACGCCGAGGCGGCCCCCTTGGCGACCCCGAAGTAGGTCACTGTCTCCTTGGCCACCACCTCGAAGGGGCCGACGCCGCCTGGGGTCGATGGGATAGATATGGTCAGATTCGCTCCGGCCGTGACCAACAGGTATATATGGAACCCCAGGTTCAGGTCGAAGGCGAGACCGATCATGTAGTACATCGTCGCCTCCAGGAGCCAGGAGACGGCGGTGGTGGCGGTGGCGGCGAACATGTCGTAGGGACTGCGGAAGGAGTGCAGCCCGACCAGGAACGATCCGGCGAGCTCCTCCACTTGACCCTTCACCCTCTGCGGCGTGAAGCGCAGCAGCATCGCCACCGCCCAGCGGCTGAACCCCTCGGAGAGAGCGAAAGCGACCAGCACGAGGAGGCCGATGCCGAAGAGGATGGTCATAGAGATGGCTATTACCCGCAACTCGTCGCTGACGCCGGCGAAGGCGCCGACGATGAGCAGGAAGAGGAGGAGCACAATGCCGTCGTACACGCGGTCGACAGCGATGGTGCCCAGGGCGGCCATCTTGCTCACCCTCTCCCGCTCGCCGACGATGTAGGCCCGCGCCAGCTCGCCGGCGCGGGCGGGAATGAGGTTGTTGACCATGAACCCGATGATGACTATCGGGAAGAGGGCGGCCGTGCGCATCTCGCCCAGGGGACGGAGCAGGTAGCGCCAGCGCCAGGCGCGGAACCAGGAGCCGGCGAAGTAGACGGGAATCGAGGCGAGGGCCCACCAGTAGTTGGCGTCCCTGAAGGCGTCGCCGACCTCCCTGAAGTCGGTGCGGAGGACGAAGATGGCGATGAATATGAGGCTTACGATGACGCCGAGCCAGAGGCGACGGCTGCGTAGCAAGGGAGCCCCCCAATCCTAAGAGACGGGTCTTTCGGGAGCCGAGCCGGCCCATCTAGAGCATCGGCCGGGGCAGCGCGACCCATTATAGGCAGCCGCCGAGAGGGGGGTCAACGAAGGGC
>DAOUEO010000083.1:0-2989 GCA_034430455.1 Dehalococcoidia bacterium
GCCCCATCATCGGCCCCTGGAAGGACGTCCCCGCGCCCGACGTCAACACCACCGGCCAGATCATGGCCTGGATGATGGACACCATCAGCAAGGAGAGCAAGCAGGCCGTGCCGGGCGTGATCACGGGCAAGCCCCTCGACGTCTTCGGCAGCGAGGGCCGCTTCGAGGCCACCGGTCGCGGCATACTCTACGTCGCCCAGGAGGCATGTCCCTACAAGGGGAGGTCGCTGGAAGGGTCAAGGGTCGCCGTGCAGGGCTTCGGTAACGCCGGCACCGTCGCCGCCTGCCTGCTGCACGACGTCGGCGCCGTGATCGTCGCCGTCAGCGACACCTCGGGCGGCGTCTACAACGAGAAGGGGATCGACGCCGAGGCCCTGACCCGCTTCAAGCGCGGCGGCGGCCGTGTCGCGGAGAGCGGCTTCGGCGACGTCATCACCAACGCCGAGCTGCTCACCCTGCCCGTGGACGTCCTCGTGCCCGCCGCCTTCGAGGGCCAGATCACCGCCGGCAACGCCGCCGACGTGAAGGCGCCCATCATCCTCGAGGCCGCCAACGGCCCCCTATCGCCCGAGGCCGACGTCATCCTGGAGGAGAACGGCGCCTTCGTCGTCCCCGACATCCTGGCCAGCGCCGGCGGCGTCGTCGTCTCCTACTTCGAGTGGGTACAGAACATCCAGGGCTACTACTGGGATGAGGAGGAAGCGAACCAGCGTCTTCACCGCATCATGACCAAGGCGTTCCGCCAGGTGGCCCAGGTCGCCGAGCGTGACAAGCTGTCCATGCGGAAGGCTGCGGGCGTAGTGGCCGTCCAGCGGGTGGCCGACGCGACAAAGACGCGCGGCATCTACCCCTAGCCGACTACGGACGCACACTTGGGCAAACGGGAACAACGGGTTAGAATAGCCTGAGCCGCCAGCCGACCGCCGGGGCGAGCAACTCCCCGGGAGTCGCGGAGGAGGTCATATGCTCGACAGTGAAGCGCGGGAGACCGAGAGAAAAGTCGTCGCCATCCTCAAGGTGCTGAGTGAATCGAGCGAACCGCTCGGCTCGATCAGCATCGCGCGGGTCCTAGAGGACCACGGCATCTCCCTCAGCGAACGGGCGGTGAGATACCACCTCCGGATCACCGACGAGCGCGGGTTCACCCAGCCCCTGGGGAGAGACGGCAGGATGCTCACCCCCAAGGGACTGGATGAGCTGCGGGACGCCCTCGCCCCCGAGCAGGTGGGCTTCGTCATCGAGCGGATCGTCTCCCTCGCCTTCCAGACGACCTTCGACCCCGAGAAGCGGAGCGGGGGCGTCATCATAAACACCTCCCTCTTCCCCAAGGACAAGTTCAAGAAGGCCCTCTCGGCGATGAAGGAGGCCTTCTCCGCCGACGTCTGCGTCAGCGATCTCGTGGCGGTGGCCGAGGAAGGGGAGAAGCTGGGGGACACGATAGTGCCCGAGGGCCAGATGGGACTGGCGACGATCTGCAGCGCCACCATCAACGGCGTCCTGCTGAAGCGGGGGATCCCCATGGACTCCCGCTTCGGCGGCATACTCGAGATCCGCAACTCCCAACCGCGAAGGTTCGTCGCCGTAATCCACTACGCTGGCTCCTCCCTCGACCCCTCCCTGGCCTACATCAAGGCCGGCATGACCAGCGTCCGCGACGCCGCCGCCAAAGGAGAAGGCAAGATCCTCGCCAACTTCCGCGAGATACCGGCGGCGGCGAAGCCCATGGCCGACCAGGTGATCGAGAAGCTGAAGGAGGTCGGCATCGGCGGCGTGGTCATCGTGGGCCATACCAGCCAGCCCGTCTGCCAGATCCCCGTCGGCCTGAACAAGGTGGGCGTCATCCTGCACGGGGGGCTGAACCCCGTGGCCGCGGCCGAGGAGGCCGGTATAGAGGCCGACAACATCGCCAACAGCGGCCTCATCGACTTCCAGCTCCTGGGCAGCTTCTGGGATATCTAGCCCCCCTCAGCGGCGTCCCCAAGCCCGATCCACGGCGGGCATTCCCGTCCGGCCGGCCATCCCCTTATAATGCTCACGACCGGCGGAGCAGCAGCGAAGGGACTACGCGTCATGGTGATGCAGACGTTTGAACTTACGGGCAAGGCAATCGTGGTCACCGGCGCCGCCCGCGGCCTGGGGAGAGAGATGACGCTGGCCCTGGCCAAGGCGGGCGCCGACATCGTCGCCGGCGACGTCCTCAGCGAGCAGAACGAGGAGACGGCCGTGGCGGTGCGCGCCCTGGGCCGTCGCGCCCTCGCCCTCACCATCGACGTACGCGACTCCTCGCAGTGCGACGCCCTCATCCAGCGCTGCCTCGACGAGTTCGGCCGCGTGGACGTCATGTTGAGCAACGCCGGCATCGGCGAGGGCCGTGGCCTCGGCAAGCCCCTCCGGGAGCTGAGCGACGCCGATTGGCGCGACAACATCGACATCAACCTCTCCAGCGCCTTCTACTGCGCCCGCGCCGTCTCGCGCCCGATGATCGACCAGGGGTCGGGGGTGATCATCAACCTCTCCTCCGGCACCGCCCTCCGCGGCAGCCCCCACATCTTCCCCTACGCCGCCGCCAAGGCGGGCGTCATCTCCCTCACCAAGTCGCTGGCGGTGATGCTGGCACGGCACAACATCCGCGTGAACTGCATAATCCCGGGAGAGATCGCCCGCCGGCCGTGCGCGGATGAGCAGGAAGAAGCGTACTGGCGCGACCGGGGGCGCTTCTTCCCCACCCAACGAGTCGGCGAGCCCTGGGAGCTGGGGCCCCTCGCCGTCTTTCTCGCCTCCGACGCCTCCCGCTACCTGACCGGACAGGGCTTCGCCGTCGACGGCGGCTTCCTGGCCGGCGGCTACGCTCCGATACCGTTCGCCCCCGAAGCGCGAACCGGCGGAATATAGGTGCTTCCCACTATACAGTCGGGTTGATTTCTCGCCGATATCTCTGTGAGTCCCCAGGATTAAGCGTCCAGGAGGTAGGAGTGACGTATGTATAAGA
>DAOUEO010000084.1:0-12617 GCA_034430455.1 Dehalococcoidia bacterium
CCGTCTCGGTAAGGCCCCATCCCTGGAGGATGGGCAGGCCGAGGAGGTGGAAGCTGCGGGCCGTATCCGGGCTGAGGGCGGCGCCGCCGCTGGCCAGGAAACGTATCCCTCCACCCAGGCGGGAGTGGACCTCCCGAAAGACGAGGTGGCCGAGGTTGACGCCCGTCCGCTCCTTGATCTGGGCGACAAGCCTCAGGGCGCGGTCGAAGGTGTGGCCCCGCCCCTGCGTCTCGGCCTGGGCGCGGATGGCGCGGAACATGAGGTCATAGAGAGCGGGCACGCCAGCGAAGACGGTAGGATGGGTCTCCGCCATGCGGTCCCGAACACGGACGAGGTCGTTCTCAAGAACGACCGCCGCCCCCACGAACATGGGCACGAGGAACTCGACGGTGAAGGGATAGCAGTGATGGAGAGGCAGCACCAGCAGTAGCCGGTCTTTCGCACCCACGGGAAAAGCTTTGGGAACGGCCATGACGTCGGAGACAAAGTTGCGGTGGGTGAGCATAACCCCTTTGGCGCCACCGGTGGTGCCGGAGGTGAACACGATGGAGGCCAGGTCATCGGGCTGGACGGTCGTGGCGGCAAGGGCGGCGTCGCTCTCGGCCGTCGCCTCGGCGGCGACCGAGGCGAAAGGCATCACGCGGGCGCGCGGGCGACGGTGCAGGAAGCCTCCGAAGGAGGACCTCAGGTCAACCGCGTCCCCGTCCTCACCGACGACGAAGACCGTCTCCAGGTCGGAGAGCCGCTCCGGTATCTTGGGGAGGACCCTTGCGGAGGCGACGACGAATCTGACCTGGGCGCGGCGCAGGGCTTCCTCGATCTCCGACGGCTTTAGATCGTAGTAGATGGGCACGCCCACGCCGCCGGCGCGGGAGAGGCCGAGGTAGGCGACGATCCATTCCAGGCTGTTCTCGCAGACGATGGCGACGCGGTCGCCGGGCCTCAGTCCGAAGGCGATGAGTCCCGAGGCGAAGGTCCGCGACAGTTGATCGAGCTCGCCGAACGTCAGTCCCTTGTACTCTCTGCCCATCTTCATCTGGAAGGCCAGCTTCCGCTCGCGGCGGCGCACGGTCTCTTCCAGCATGGCCGGGATCGTCATCTCCACCGTGCTTCCTCCTATCTACATGGGGAATCTGGCGTGATCCTAGACGGCGCCAGCGCTACGAGCAAACGATGAACGCAGGAGATCCCCTGCAACACACCGCGCGCCTCCACATCGACAGCGTCCCCCGCTGGGAGCGGCTGGGAGAGTCCTGTCGGAGAGGGCTGCCCTCTGATAGCAGGCCGACTACACCACGTCCGGTCGCGGCCACTTCAGATCGCAGCTAAGGCAGCGGGCCTGGACCAGCTCGTCGCCGCTCCAGTAGCTGACGGTGAAGCTCTTCTTGCAGCGCGGGCACTCCATGTCGCCCAGATTGATGTGGTAGGCACCGGTCTCGCTGCGTCTTGCTCCGCCGGGGCCCGGGGGGGTCTTCTCGCTCATGGCGTTCCTCCTCGCCGAGGAGATTCTACACCATTTGCCACCGGTTTCATAAGGGGGTTGGTGAGCAACGCCCGCTTCGCGGTCTGCCTTTCGCTGCACGATGTCGCCGGGCGTCCTTGTGCGCGTGGGCGGCGTCGGCGTTGTCGCCGGAACATGGGCGTTGTTCTTCCCACCCACCCGCCCTAGGGAAGTCACAGAAGATCAAGGGGACACCCCTTGAACCCCGGCAGAGAGGGAATCTCCCTCTCTGCACTCTCCCTGGAGACAGATCCCTACCCCATGGCGAGTGTGATATGCGGCGAACCTCTGCCTATGCCCCCGCAGCCCTCCGAAGGCGGGCAAACGGGCAGGCCAGCAGGCAGGGGTTCGTCCCCCTTCTCGCGGTGGCGGTGGATGTCTCGACGCTTGCTGAAAGCGGGGAGCGGACACACTCGGAGGCAAGAAACGGACAGGTGTCACCAGGAAGCCGAGCGATCCGCTAACTCGTTAGAGGCTGTCGCGGTCCTCGTGCCAGGAGATGAACTTGGCGATCGCGTTGAGCGCGCGGCGGTAGTCGGGATAGGTGGCAACCGCCGCCTTCGCGGCCAGGTCGTAGAACTTCTCCACGGCCGCCATGACCTTTGAGTTGTCGGGCGCGCGGACGGCCAGGGCAAGAGGCACGGGGCTCTGCCGCGCCGATTCAACCAGGCTGTTCACCGTTCCCTGCACAAACGCGTCCCTGTTCTTGGCGCGGGAAAGCCCCCAGTCAAGGCGGGCGATAATGAGTATGGCGTCGATGCCGGGCGATCTGCCGATGATCTCCACCGTCTTGCGTAGCCCGTCTCCCGCCTCCAGGGGAACGGTATCTAGAGGATTGCGGACGCTCGTTCCGGCGATGGGGGTGAACCGGCGCAAATCCGCCTGCGCCTCCTCGGACAGCGGCGGCATGCTCAGCCCCAGCTTCTCGGCGTCGTCGGCGGCGAGCACGCTCGCCCCTCCACCGATGACGATGACGGCCAGGCCACGGCCGGCGGGCCTCTTCAGGAATCGGAAGGTGATGGCCATGTCGATGAGCTCGTCCAGGCTGTCGACGCTGAGAGCGCCGCACTGGCGGCAGAGGGCGTCCCAGACCTGGGGCGAACCCGCCAGGCTGCCGGTGTGGGAGCGGGCGGCGCGGCTGCCGGCGCTGGTGAGCCCACCCTTGAGGACGACGGTCGGCTTTGCGGCGGAGGCGGCCTTGAGGGCGCGGAGAAAGCGCCCGCCGTCCTTGACGCCCTCTATGTAGGAGGTGATTATCTCGGTCTCCGGGTCGGCGGTGCAGTACTCAAAGAAGTCGCTTTCGTCGAGGTCGGCCGCGTTGCCGTAGCTTATGACCTTGCTGAAGCGGACGCCGTAGAGCGCCCCTTGGTTGACGGCGTCTTCGGCATTGAGGCCGCTCTGGGAGATAAAGGCGACAGGGCCCGGCTCATGGGGGAATCCAAGATTAAAGGAGAGGCCGGAGGAGGGACAGTAGATCCCCATGCAGTTGGGGCCGATAAGGCGGATGCCAGCGCGGCGGGCCTTCTCCAGCGCTTGGCGCTCCAGTTCCACCCTGTCCTCCTCACCCGTCTCCCGGAAGCCGGCGGTGAAGAAATGGATGCAGCGGACGCCCTTTGCGGCGGCATCGTCCATCAACTGGAGGACGCCGGGCGCGGGGATGCTGGAGATGACGTAGTCGACCGGGCCGGGGACGTCGGAGAGGGATGGATAGCACTTGAGACCCTTGATCTCGCCCCCGCTCCGGCTCACGGGGTAGACGGGGCCGGAGAAGCCGGAGTGGCGGTAGATGTCCAGGAACATCTTGCCGGCGTTCCACTCGCGCCGCTTGCGCGAGATGCCTACTACGGCGACGGAACGGGGATGAAAGAGGAAATCGAGGGGGTGAACGCTGGCCTTCGACATCAATCCTTCTCTCTAGAAGCACATCGGCAAGAAACGACCGCGCCTTCCACGCTAGAAGAGGGGGCGGTAAAAGTCAATCGACGCGATGTCGCAGTAGCGACCGTGAGTCAGCGTTTCGTTGCGGGGCGTCGTTGGGGGGCGTTGTGCACGATGGGTGGCGCAGGCGTTCTCGCCGTAACATGGGCGAAGTTCTTCCCACCCTCCCACCCTAGGAGAGTCAAGGGAAATCAAGGGGACACCCCTTGAACCCCGGCAGAGGGGGATTCCCCCTCTGCACTCCCCCTTCTTGTCGTGGATGTTGCCGCGCTTGCCGCGATCAAGGAGGCAAACACACGGGGAGTCAAAGGACAAGCAGGTGTCACTGATATACCCAAACAAGCACACGATCGCAACAACGAACACGGCCCCCATCCCAACGCCCGCCGGCTGATGCCTGTCTGGGGATTCCTTACTAAATCGAGCCCGTGCTACATTGGTGGTGACGACCGCCAGCAAGCCGCCGGCAGTAGAGCCAGCGGCCCAGGGAGAGCTTCGGGACGCATGACACGCAAGAAGACAACGGAGAGAGCCCTGGAGGGGATCAGGGTCCTGGAATACTGCGACATGGTGGCCGGCCCCTACTGCGGCAAGCTTCTCGCCGATCTGGGGGCCGAGACAATAAAGGTAGAGGTACCGCCGGCAGGCGACCCGGCCCGACGCCGAGGGCCCTTCCCCAACGATATCCCCCACCCGGAAAAGAGCGGCCTCTTCCTCTACCTCAACACGAACAAGCTGGGCATCACCCTGAACGTCCGCACAGCAACGGGAAGGGAGATATTCCGGCGGCTGGCGCAGGAGGTGGACGTCCTCATCGAAGACCGCCCGCCGGGGCAGATGGAGAAGTGGGGGCTCGGCTATGAGGAGCTCAGCGCCCTCAATCCGCAGCTCATAATGGCCTCGCTCACCCCCTTCGGACAGGACGGGCCCTACCGCGACTACAAGTGCTACACGCTCAACCTGCACCATTGCAGCGGCCATTCGACGCAGTTCTTCATGGCGCGGTACCTGGGGCCCGGGCGCGAGCCCCTGCCGCCCGGCGGCTACGTCGGCGAGTACGACGGCGGGCTGAACACGGCTATCGCCATCCTCGCCGCCCTGTTCGGTCGCATCGCCATCGGGGAGGGCCAGCAGATCGACATCTCCAAGCAGGAGACGCTGCTCGGGCTGGAGCGGGTCGATGTCTCCCGCTTCGCCGACGCGTCAGACCCATCCGCCCGGATCGGGATGCCGGTCGGCGGCCTGCTGGAATGCAAGGACGGATATGTGATCCTGGTAATGCCCCAGGACCATCAGTGGCAAGGGCTGGTCAAGGCGATGGGGAACCCGGAGTGGGCCCAGCGCGAGGAGTACGCCAACGAGCTGAGCCGGGCCAAGCACATCGAAGAGATCCAGCCCCATGTGGTGGAGTGGGTCAGTCAGTTCGAGAAAGAGGAGCTCTACCACCTGGCCCAGAGCCATAACGTGCCCGTGGCGCCGGTGCGCTCACCGGCCGACGTGTTCCACTCGCAGCAACCGCAGCAGCGGGGGTTCTTCGCGGAGATAGAGCATCCGCTGGCAGGCAGGCTCAGCTACCCCACCGTCTCCTACAAGCTCTCGGAGACGCCCTGGCGGGCGGAGCGGGCGGCCCCCCTGCTGGGAGAGCACAATGAGGAGGTCTACTGCCGCCGCCTGGGCCACTCCTGTCAGGAGCTGGCGCGACTGGCCGCGGCGGGGATCGTCTAGCCGGAGAAGGGTTATCTAAGTGACAAAGAAGGCCCCCCTCGAGGGGATCCGGGTACTCGATTTCACCTGGGCCTGGGCCGGCCCCCAGGCGAGCCTCATCCTGGCGCTGCTCGGCGCGGAGGTGATCAAGGTGGAGAGCCGTCGCCGCCTCGACCACTCGCGGCTGCGCACTCTCGTCGGGGGGCCCGTGGCGAGCCCCGACGAGTCGTTCATCTTCAACACCCTGAACCTCAACAAGTTGAGCGTCACGCTGAACCTCAGCCAGCCGCGGGCGGTGGAGATCGCGAAGGAACTGGCCAAGATCAGTGACGTGGTGACGCAGAATATGCGGCCCGGCGTGATGGACAGGCTAGGCCTGGGATACGAGGCGCTGCGGGCCCTCAAGCCCGACATCATTATGCTCTCTTCGTCGGCGGTGGGAGGCAGCGGCCCCGAGCGCCTGTACACCGGCTATGCGCCGACATTCGCCGCCATGGGGGGGCTGACCTACATCACGGGCCAGCCCGGCGGTCGCCCGGCGCCCTTGATGGGGACGATCGACCTGCGCGTGGGAAGCACGGGCGCCTTCGCCGTCCTCGCCGCCCTCTACCACCACCAGCGTACGGGGAAGGGCCAGCACATCGACCTCTCCTCGGCGGAGGCGGTGAGCGCTCTCATGGGGGACGTCTTCATGGACTACACCATGAACGGACGCGTGCAGGAGCGGATGGGAAACCGCGACCAGGTGATGGCTCCCCACGGCTGCTACCGCTGTCGGGGAGAGGAGGAGTGGGTGACCATCGCCGTGAGCAGCGAGGAGGAATGGCGGTCGCTGTGCCGCGTCCTCGCTGACCGCCGGCTGACCGAGGACGAGCGCTTCGCCGACGGCTACAGCCGCTGGCAGAACCAGGACGATCTGGACAAGATCATCGGCGAGTGGACCGCCGGCCGCAGCGCGCAGGAGGTCATGCAGTCCCTTCAGAGCGCCGGCGTGGCCGCGATGCCCGTCTACGACGGCCCGTCGCTGGTGCGGGACGCCCAGGTCGAGGCGCGCGGCCTTCTGACGGAGGTCGAGCACCCGGCCATGGGAAAGAAAAAGGTGATCGGCTCGATGTGGGGACTGTCGAAGACGCCCGCCGCGATAAGGCGCCACGGGCCGCTGCTGGGGCAGGACAACGATTACGTGCTGGGCCGGCTGCTGGGGATGTCTCCGGAGGAGACGGCGCGGCTGGTCAAGGAGCAGGTCATCTACTAGGAGAACGCCTGCCCAGCAGGCTGCTAAGAGAACCCCTCGACGCCTCGGCCACGTCGCACGTCCTTCCGCGGAAGGACGGCTCGCGGCCTCGTTTTTGTGAATCTGGGGGGACACCCCCCAGGCCCCCTGTACCCCCGCTCCTGTGAGTTCTTGATCACCCTGCTAGGGTGCCTGTACGTTGCAGTCTCCTTCGCCCTGACCCCAGTCGGGGTTGTCGAAGGCCCAATCGAGCAGTCTCGTCGCGTCCCCGTAGCGGTCATCGCTCCCCAGCAGGGCGAGGTAGAGGCGCCGCCCGTCGCGCTGCGCCGAGGCGACGATCGTCTGACGGGCGTTCTCGGTCCAGCCTATCTTCACCCCATCGCTCTCGGGATAGGTCCACAGCAGGAGGTTGCCGTTCCAGAGCTGGGGACCGTCCCACACCGGCTGCCAGGTTTTCGTCCGCACGATCTCGGCCAGGAGGGGATTTTTCATCGCGTAGCGGGCGAGCATCGCCATGTCGTAGGCGGACGAGTAGTGACCGGGGGCATCGAGGCCGTGGGGATTGGTGAAGTGGGTATCCTGGAGGCCGAGCGCCCGCACCTTGGCGTTCATCCTGGTGACGAAGGACGGGAGGTCGCCGGCGACGTAGCGGGCGATGGTGACGGCGGCATCGTTGCCGGAGGGCAGCAGCAGGCCATAGAGGAGGTCGCGGAGCGAGAGCCGCATCCCTGTCTCCAGTCCCATGACGGTGCTATCGCCGTAGTAGTAGCCGTCGATATCGACCTCGACGGTGTCGTCCACGTCCGCTGTCTCCAGGGCGACGACGGCGGTCATGACCTTGGTGATGCTCGCGGGCGGCAGACGGAGGTGCGGCTCCTTGGCGAAGATGATCTCGCCGCACGCCTCGTCCACAACCACCGCCGACTTAGCGGTGAGCGGGGGCACCTCGCCGCCACCACTCTGGGGTGTCGTGGAAACCGCGGCGGCAGCGGCTGCGTCATCGGCGACGGCGGAGCGAGCGGGGCAATCGCCCCGGCAGGCCAGAGGGGATCCCGAGGTGCCGGGAAGGAACCAGTGGAAGGAGAGGAGAGACGCGATTATCGCCACCGCCGCCAGGGTGGCAAGAGGGGCATCGTCGCGGCGACGCTTGGCATACCTCATTCGCGGCTGTACTCTACCACACTCGGCGGGAAAATGCGAGAGCGCATACTCTCTTAGATACATCGACGGCGCCTGCCCATCCGCCGCCTCTCGGTCGGGTGTGGATACGAGGCCCAGTGCGCGTGGGGAGCGTCGCATCCACACCAGGAAGGTTGCCTAGGGATTGACTTATGTGATATACTCCGCGCGATAAGTCAGAATTCCGAGTCTTCAGTCGCCGCGAAGAAGCCTCTGATTCGCCTCGCACTCGATGACAAGGAAGTTGAAAACAAAGGAGGTCGTCGAGTGCCTTACACCGACAAAAACCTAACCTGCGTCGACTGCGGAACCGATTTCACCTTCTCCGCCGAGGACCAGGAGTACCACGCCAGCCGCGGGTTCACCAACGAGCCGAAGCGCTGCGCGAACTGCCGGCAGGCCCGCAAGGCCGAGCGCGGCGGCTACCGCGGCGGTGGAGACTACGGGTCGTCCCAGCGGCAGATGTACCCGGCCGTCTGCGCCGAGTGCGGCCAGAACACCGAAGTCCCGTTCGAACCGCGGGGTGACCGGCCCGTATATTGCCTGGACTGCTTCTCCAAGCGGTCGTCAACGCGCGGTGGACTCTAGGCACTAGAGCCTAGCCTTCGCAATCCCGGCCCAGATCGCCTGCCGAAAGGCTGAGAGGGGGCGGTCTGCGCCTATCGGTTGGGGCCTGCGGCGGAGAGCAGGCCCAGGACCTGGTATCTGGAGCTGGAGAAGGGAGATTATTTGTTCGTAGAGCTCAGAGAAGGCGAAACCCAGGAACACCTACTCACCCGTTTTCGGCAGACGATGCAGCGGACCGGCATTCTCCGAGAGGCGAAAAGAAGGCGACACTTCATCTCCCGATCGGAGGTGCGCCGGCTGGCCCTCGCCAAGGCACTGCGAAGGGCACGTAAGCGCATCGACAGATCCTCCAGCAGGCCACCCACCAGAGGCCGCCGACCCCGCTAGGCAGCCCGCCCCAAGACCCCCTCCGGACGGGCGCAGATGCAGCGTCCACTCGCAAGAGGGGGCACCGGCTTCATCCCGACGACAACCCCGCCCCATGTCTTCCCCCATTCCCCCCGGCGCCCGGGCCGTTGGGGCCTGCCGGTACTCTCTATTCATCGCAGATTGGCGGCCGCGCGGGTCCCCTACCGGGGGTCGCTGCTCTTCCAGGTGGTTCCCGCCGGCCCGTCTTCGAGGGTGATACCGAGGGCGGCGAGCCGGCTGCGGAGCTCGTCCGCCAGCGCCCATTCGTTGGCGGCGCGCAGCCGCGAGCGCACGTCGATGAGGAGCTCCACAAAGGGAGCGATGCCGCCAACCAGTTCCGCCGAGGAAGGCGAGACCTGCCCGCCTCCACCCGCCAGCAGCCGTCCCAGGGTCGCGCGCGCCCGCGACGCGAGGTCTTTCTCCACGCCTACCTCTATCGCCGCATCGACGGCGCGGGCCAGCTCGTAGAGATCGCCCACCATGTCGGCAAGGCCGGCAGCGGCGCCGCCAGACGCTGGCCTCCGCTCGGCCTTCTCCAGTTCACGGAGCAGGACCTCACCGGCCAGCGCCGTCGCCCTCCCGCGGAGGTCGCGGCCCGGCAGGGGCTTTGGCCGTTCCTTGCCGGCGGCGCGGCCCGCCAGCAGCTCCAGGCTGAAGGTGCTCCCCGACGGGAAGACCGTGTCCTCTCCGTGGCGCCGCACCGTGACCCCGCCGGCGGCCATCACCCGGCACTCGCGGGAGGCGAGGTCGAGGACGCAGGCGGTGTATTCGTCCACCCCGAGCACGACGGTCGAAGGGGGCAGGAGCTCCTCCAGCGTGCGGAAGCGACTCTCACCCATGAAGCAGTGTCGCGTATCGTAGGTGCCCCCCTCCGTGTTGTTCCAGTGGGTTACGATGGCGAGTTCCAGGCCGTAGGGGGATAGTATGTCCGGGCCGTCCACCCAGTGGGGTTCATCCCCCACCTTGTGGATCTCGTACACGGGGAGGGTGTAGCGGCCGACGGCGATGGCCGCCGCGCTCGCCAGCACCAGGTGGGCCCCTTCGCTGAGCCGCCTGGTGAAGAGCTCCAACAGCGGTGTGTCGCGCCAGTTGCGGACGGCGTAGGTCGGGCTGCCGGGACCGGCGAAGATGTAGTTGGCGCGCTGCAGCTTCCGCAGAGCGTCCTTGGTCTCCCAGGCGGTAGCCCTGGCAGCGGACTTGAAGGAGGCGACGGGGCAGGGCACGCCGACGTAGCGGGTTACGTACTCCGCGGCCTTCCGGGAGATGTCGTCGGCATTCGATTCGAAGCCGGCCGGCGTATCCAGGAAGACGGCTCTCACCGGGCCCTCGATCTTCGATGCGATCCACCGGTGCACCTTGCTCATGGACGCCGTCAACTCGCCGGAGCCCATGAGAGTAACCGTCCCCGCTGACGAGGCTTGTGGACGCATCGCTTGCCTATCGGATAGCCGCGGTCTACGGTTAGATTATGCGCACGCCTCCAAACCCGTTCATCGCCAAGGTACGGGCCGCCGCGCCTAGAAGACCGTGTCCCCTCTTTGGAGCTGGCGGAAGATGGTCCGTCGCTGGATCTCGGACGTCCCGTCGGGGATGCGCGCCGTGCGGGCGATGCGGTAGCCCTCCTCGAGGACCAGCTCACCGGAGAGCCCCATTCCACCGTGGATCTGGATCGCCCGATCGTAGGCCCGCTGGCACATCTCAATGGAGAAAGCCTTGGACATGCAGATCTCCTTGACGGGCACCTTGTTGGCGTCGAGCATCTTCGCCGTCTGGATGATCATGTACTTGGCGGCGTAGATCTCCATCGCCGTGTCGGCCATCATGAACTGGAGGGCCTGGTGATCGGCGAGCGCCGCTCCGAATGTTCTCCGCTCCTTGGCGTACTCCAGGGAGCGGTCGAGGGCGAACTCGGCGAGGCCCAGGCAGACCGAAGCCATGCCCATGCGGCCCTCGGAGATGCCGAACATGGCGATCTGGAAGGCGCCGTCCAGCGAGCCGATCATGTAGTCGTTGCGTACCCGCACGTCATCCATCGTGAATCCGCCGCAGTCGCTGGAGACGTGGCCCATTATCTTCTCCGGCTTGTCCTTCTGGAAGCCCGGGCTGTTCACATCGATAAGGAAGCAGGTCATGCCGCCCTTGTGCGCCGCGAACACCTCGTCGTCGGTGATGGCGAAGACGGCGGCGTAGTCACAGTAGGGGGCGTTGGTGATCCACTGCTTGGCGCCGTTGACCACCCACTCATCGCCGTCCCGGCGGGCCTTCGTCTTCAGACCCCACAGGTCGGAGCCGGCGCCGGGTTCGGTCACGCCGAAGCAGATCGTCTTCTCGCCGGCCAGAAGCGACGGCAGGATATCCGAGCGGATGGCCGGGCCGGACCCCAGGAACAAGTGGGATGGCCCATCGGTGAAGCCGGCCAGCAGCGGCGACCCGAGGAAGCCCGCCGCCCAACTAATGAAGAGGCGGCCGGGGCCGTACTTGCGGTTGAGGGCCTCGAGTATGAACGGGGAGGCGACCCACGGCAGTCCCCCACCGCCAACGCTTTCGGGGGCAAAGGCCGTGTAGTAGCCGGCCTGCGCCGACTTCCGCCTGAGATCGTCGCGCGCCTCCCTGACCGGAGGGACGAGCAGGCCGTCATCGCCGAACAGCTTGCGCTCGTCGTGCAGGAGCTCTTTGTATTTCTCCTCCTGCGGCACGACCTCGTTGTCAACGAAGCTGAGGACCCCCTCTATGGTTCCCTTGATGATATCTCTGGACTCTTCCGGAATCGCTTCATCGCCCATAACGTGCATAACCTCCTTCAACAGATGCATTCTCTGCGAGTGCGGGCAATCCCTCGACCCCACCAGCGAGGATAGTTTACAACGGACTGCCTTAAAAGGAACCATGAAGTAGGCTTCATCAATTACCCCCCCCCACGCGGTGCGCCTCCAGGTGGCGACGGAGCGCCCGGTTGAAGAGTCCGGGCCGCTCCCACTGGGGCGAGTGCCCGGACTCGGGAATGACTTCGACTGCCGCGCCGGGAATCAGCTCGGCCAGCCAGCGCGACGCGGCGATGAGGCCGGGCGCGTCGAGGTCGCCGTAGACTATCAGCGTCGGCGCGGAGATGGCGGCGGCGCGCTCCGCCGTTCCCTCCCATTGCAGCAGGCCTATCATGGCACCGACGAAGGCATCGAGGGACATCCGGGAGAGGCGCTCGGCGGTCTCCTGCAGCCGCTCCGCCGGCATGTGCGGCGGCGTGTCCGGCATCGGCAGAGCGGCGGCGGCGGCCATTCCCTCGTTTACGGCCAGGGCGTGGCGTTCCCGGTGCCAGTCCGTCTTCGCGTCGCCGCTCATCGCCTCGAACTTCGGGGAGGTGTCTTCCAGAGTCAGGGAGAGGAGCCTCTGGGGGCTGCGCAGGGCGATCTCCTGCACGATCGCCCCACCCATGGAGTGGCCGACGAGGTGGCAGCGCTGGAAGCCGACCTCGTCGATCAGCGCCTCCACGTCCCGCGCCATCTGGTCGACGGTGTAGAGGGAGCGATCGCTGGGCGCCTCGGAGCGGCCGTGACCGCGCAGGTCCATGACCAGGACGCGGTACGCCGGCGAGAACTCGGGGAGCTGGGGCCGCCAGTCGCTGATGTCGCCGGTGTAGCCGTGGACGAAGACGAGCGGCTCGCCGGCGTCGCCGTGGCGCTCGTAGTAGAGCCGAAGACCGTTGATCACGCTGGTGGGCATCCCTCCACTCTCCTCCTTCGATGACTCGCCGCCTTGCCTCGGAGATTGTACACTAGTGTCGCGTAGAAGGCGATTTCCGCGCCCCCTTTCCGAAGACCGCGCCAAACAGGTACAATTCCGATGAATGAGGGCGAGAGCCCGCCGTGAGGGCGGGCCGCATTCGCTCCGAGAGAAGGGCTCAGATGGCGATGAAGTGGTGGGGTTGGGGGGAAGAGGAGCGCAGCTTCTCCTTCTCCGATCCCGAGCGGTTCTGGTCGTTCCTGCGGGAGCGGCTGGGCGATACGAGCATCCGCCCCCGACTGCAATCCCTCGACCAGATCGTCCTCCCGCCCTCGCGCCTGGCGCCGGATGCCCTCGCCGCCCTTCGCC
>DAOUEO010000085.1:0-4238 GCA_034430455.1 Dehalococcoidia bacterium
AGGCCCAGCGCCGACGCAGCAAGGACGCCTTCCAGCACCCGCAGCCAGAGACGGTCCTCTTCTTCCTCAGGCGCCGCGGCCGCGTCCGGTCGAGCCGCCTCCACCGCGGGAGAGGCCTCCGGCGCAGTGAGCGCCAAATCGGGGAGGGGAGTCAAGGTCGTCGCCGACGGCGGGGTCTCCGGCGCGGTAGGCACGGGATTGGGAGAAGGGATCAGGCCCGCGCCCGGCACGGGGGTGCCCCAGGCGGTAGGCGAGAGGATGAGAAGAGGGGTCGACTCCGGCTCCGAGGACCCAGGCACAGCTTCGTTCTCTCCGAAGGCCTGCCTATCGCCATCCTCTTCGTCGGCGGTGACGCCCTGGGCAGACGGCGCCTCCATGTTCTTCTCGGCACCGACCATGACCCCCTGGGGCTCGGATCGCCCACCCCCAGACTCAAGGAAGACGTCGGCGCCGACGAAGGCGAAGAGAAGGACGAGGGCCGCAGCGGCGGCGTTCCGGAAGACGGGGTAGAGCCGCCCCGCCGGGGCATAGGGTCGGACGGGTCCGACACCGCGCACCTGCTCGGGCGTGAGGGCGAAGGAACGCGGCACGGGGGCATCCGGCATCTCCCGCAGGGCCGCCGCGAGCGCCCGCAGGTCGGCGAGCTTGCGGCGACAGGAGTCGCAGGAGCGGAGGTGCTCTTCCAGCCGACGCGCTCGGTCGGGCGAGAGGCGGCCGTCGAGATGGGCGGAGAGATCCTTTTCTCTAACCGGATGCCTGTAGAACTTGAGCCGGTCGAGCATTATGGCGCCTCACGGCGGCGCGCCTGCGCCGTCCTCGATATTCCTGTCATCGATATTATGACGAAACCGCGCCGGCAAAAGTTCCGCCCGCTCCAGCAGGAGACGGCGCAGGCGCGCCCGCCCCCGACTGATACGCGATTTGACGGTGCCCACTGAGACCGCGAGCGTCTGGGCGATCTCGTCGTAGCTCAGACCCTGCACGTCGCAGAGCACGACCGCCGCTCTCTGGTCGTGGGGAAGCCTCACGAGGCCGTCCTGGATGTGGCGGCTGACCTCCTGTCGAAGCGCCCACTCCTCGGGGGAGGCGGAGCTATCGGGGGGCTCCAGGGGGCCGTCCACCGCCGCCGGCCCCGCCTCCAACGACACCTGGGGACGGCGCCGACGACGACGCAACTCGTCGGTGCAGGCGTTGACGGCGATGCGCAGCAACCACGCGCGAAAGGCGGTACCCCAGAAGCGATCGATGCTTCGATAGGCGGCGAGGAAGGTCTCCTGGGCAGCGTCTTCCGCCGCCTCAGGGGAAGCCATCATGCGCAGGCAGAGGTTGTAGACACGACTCTGGTGCGTCTCGACGAGGACGTTGAAGGCCGCCAGGTCGCCCTCTTTGCTGCGGGCCACCAGCAGCGCCTCATCCGCCGTTCGGTCCTGCAATCTCACCCCCGCTCGACTCGGATTGTCGCGGTCATACGAGAATTGGCCAGAGCCATTCTACCAGAGAGAGCAACACCAGAGTGCGGGCCTGGGAGCCAGGGGGTCGGGGACGGCGACGCAACACCCCCCTCTAGCAGTTCCTTAACAGTCCGTCAATAGTTAGAGGGAGATACAGCATGTTATAATCCCAGGGAGATTATGGAAACCGATTCCCACGAGGAGCTCTCCACCGACCCGCCACCGCCTGCGAGCAACGAAGGACAGGAGGCCGCTCCACCGATCCCTCCCGATTCCCACGAGGATCTCTCCACCGACTCGCGGCCGCCTGCGAGCGACGAAGGACAGGAGGCCGCTCCACCGTTCCCTCCCGCGGAGAGTGATCCCAACGTGGAGTTCGTGTGGTCGACGGACACGAGCTCCCCCACCGGCTTCTCGCCCTGGACCCCCTCAGAAGGCGCCACGGTCGCCGCCGAGCGGGGAGCGCGGCTCGGCATCCGTGTGGGACGCCTCGCTCGCGATATGATAGAGACGGTTATCCTCGCCCTGCTCATCTTCCTGGCAGTGCGGGCGGCGGTGCAGAACTTCCGGGTGGAAGGCCAGAGCATGGAGGGATCGCTTCATAGCGGACAATACATCCTCATAAGCAAGGCGACTTACTTCAAGGTGAACCTTGGCTTCCTCGATTTCCTGCCGTTCTATGATTCGGGGGATAACCCCGAGCACCACGTCTTTCGGCCGCCGCAACGGGGCGACGTAGTGGTTTTCCGCTTCCCGAACGACCCCGAGCGGGACTTCATCAAGCGCATCATCGCTGAACCCGGAGAGACTGTTGAGGTGAGGGACGGGCTGGTGTTCATCGACGGCAATTATCTCAAGGAACCGTACATCACTGCCCGGGCCCACTACTCGTACGGCCCCGAGACGGTGCCCCCCGAACACTACTTCGTACTCGGCGACAACCGCAACAACAGCTTTGATTCGCACGTTTGGGGGATGCTGCCGGAGGAGAATATCATCGGGCAGGCGTGGTTGTCGTACTGGCCTTTCTCCTCCTTCGGCCTCCTGTCGAGCCCCCACATCGAGCCGGCGACCTTCGAGGAGCCAACGCCTGCGGCCGGCGCGGAGGCGACGCCGTGAGCGACGAGGCCCTCGACCTCTTCCGCCGGTCGGGCGCCTTCCAGGAGGGGCACTTCAAGCTCACGTCGGGGCGTCACTCCGGCGCTTATGTCGAGAAGTTCCAGGTACTTCAGTACCCGGCCTACACCGAGCGGCTGTGCCGCTTCATCGCCGAGCACTTCCGGGAGAGCGGGGTGGAGTTGGTGGCGGGCCCGACGACGGGGGGAGTGATCCTGAGCTTTGAGGTAGGGCGTCAATTGGGGGTTCGCGGTATTTTCGCCGAGAGCGTCGATGGCGGGCGGCGCTTCCAGCGGGGCTTCGTGGTGAACCCGGGGGAGCGGGTGCTGGTGGTGGACGACGTTCTGACGACGGGCGGGAGCATCCGCCAGGTGATCGGGGCGGTGCGAGAGGCGGGAGGCGTCCCTATGGGCGTGGCGGTGCTGGTGGACCGGACGGGCGGTCAGGTGGAGTTCGGGCTGCCGTTCTTCGCCTGTGTGGAGATCGTCGTTCCCTCTTATGAGCCCTCGGAGTGTCCTCTGTGCAGGGATGGCGTCCCGCTGAAGGAGACATAGCCTTTGCGGCGGTTTGACAGCCTCTCGGACGTCCCCTATATTGGCGGCGGCGGGCCGTTAGCTCAGCGGTAGAGCTCCGGACTTTTAATCCGGGAGTCGTGGGTTCGAATCCCTCACGGCCCTCCACCTTTTAGAATCGAAATTCCTTCCCTCACGCCCCGATGTTCGGCGACTGCGATGCTGTGACAGCAACGGTGACAGCAACCCCCACAGACACAAACGGACGATAGCGGACAGTCACTGACTTGACTCCCGTTGGGGAAATCCGGTAGTCGAAGCTGTCAGAGGGAAAGGAGATCGTCGACGGCCGCGGCTGCCTGCCTTTGCAGGGTCGGCGTCACGTGGCTGTAGAGGTCGAGGGTGATGTTGATCTGGCTGTGGCCCAGCATCTCCGAGACGATCTTCGGGTGGACACCCTGACTGAGCATCAGGGTCGCCGCCGTGTGCCGTAGGTCGTGGAAACGGATTGGGGGCAGTCCTGCTCGCTTCAGCAATGGCTGGAAGGAGCGGCGAATGAGGTTGGCCGGCTCCATCGGTCCGCCGATGTCGTTGGTGAAGACCAGGTCAAGGTCCTGCCAGGCGGCGCCGAGGAGCAGCCGTTGAGACGCCTGCGCTGCCCGGTGTTTTCGCAGAGCCTGCGCCGCTGTCGCACTGAGGGCGACCTGTCTTCGTGACCTGTCCGTCTTCGGCTCGGCGATAGACAGCCCCTCTCTCGTCCGCTGCAGCGTCCCCACTACCTGGAGGCTGCCCGTCTCCAGGTCCACGTACTTCCACTGGAGCGCCAGGATCTCGCCTCGGCGCATGCCGGTCGTCACGGCGAGCGCGTAGAGCGCCTCCAGCCGATCGCCCGAAGCTGCCGCCAGCAGAATCCGTGCCTGCTCAGGGGAGAGGCAGGACATCTGCCGGCGCTGGCCTCGAGGAGGGGCCACCAGGTCGGCGACGTTCCGCGGAACGACGCCCCAGCAGGAGGCCTGACGGAGGGCACGATGGAGCACAGCATGCAGGTGATGGACGCTTCTTGGCGACAAGCCGGCCGCCAGCTTCTCGGCGTAGAGCCTCTGCAGATGCTGAGGGGTCAGTCTGGCAAGGGGGATTCTGCCGAGTGCCGGCAGCGCAT
>DAOUEO010000086.1:0-15048 GCA_034430455.1 Dehalococcoidia bacterium
CTTGAGCAGCATCTCGACCCCGGCGCGCAGGGGAGCCTTCGCGAGCTGCACCTCGCGGATGTCCCGCTGCGTCAGGACAACGTCGCCGCGCCCGCCATCCTTATGGAGAAGGAAGCGCCGTCCCTCTCCGTCCTCATACACCCTGGCGCGCAGGTCGGCGGGCACATCCGGCGGCGCCTGATCGGGCGCCACCAGCCGTCCGGAGGGCAGGAGGAGGCCGCAGCGCAACAGCAGGACCACCGCGTCGGCGAGCCCGGAGCCGCACAGCCCTACCGGCTCCGCGCCGTCGATGGTGTCCAGCCGCAGCGTCCCGTCCTCCTCGTCCACCCGCTCTATCGCCCCGGGGAAGGCCGCCATCCCCGAGTGGATGTGCACGCCCTCGAACGCCGGCCCCGCCGCGCAGGAGGCGCCGGCCACGACCCGCTCCGAGCAGAGGACGACCTCGCCGTTGGTGCCCAGGTCCATGAACAGCGACGCCCCCCGCCTGTGCGGCAGGTCCAGCGCCACGACCCCGGCGACAATGTCCGACCCCAGGTGTCCCCCCACTCCCGGCAGGAGCTGCACCCGCGCAGCGGCGAAACGCCGGAACCCCAACTCACCGCCCGTCAGAGGCGGCGACTCCCGGAACACGGGCTCGTAGGGCGCCACCCCCAGCGGCCAGGGGTCCACGCCCCGGAAGAGGTGCATCATCGTCATGTTGCCGACGACGGTCATCTCTGAGACAGCGTCGGGCGCTATGTCGCGCTGGGAGCAGAGGGCAAGCAGGCTCTTTTCAATGGCAACGACGAGGCGTCTCTGCAGCTCCCGGAGCGCGCGCTGGCCGCGATGGGCATAGGTGATACGGGAGATGACGTCGGGGCCGAAGGCCTGCTGGGGGTTGGCGAAGGAGGCGACCCCGACCTGCAGCGCCTGCCTGAGGTCCAGCAGGTAGCAGACGACGGTGGTAGTGCCGAGATCGATGGCCACCCCATAGCCCGCCCCCTTGGGGCGTCGGGACGGGGCAGGGGGCAGCTCTTCACCGGCGGCGGCCGTCAGCACGCGGATCCGGCGGCGGGCCGAGAGGGTCGTCTGCGGAATGAGGACGCGGCAGTCGCCGGTAGGGTACGACTGGCAGGCCAACCGCCAGCCGTCCTCCACGTCCTGGGAGGCGAGGAGCAACTCATCCTCGGCTCCGGGGGGAGGAGCGCCCTCCAGGAAGCGAACGCGGCACTGCCCGCACGTCCCCTTCCCCGCGCAGTCGGAATCGATCGCCAGGCCCGCCTTGCGCACCGCCTCGAAGAGAGAGACCCCCGGCCTGGCCTCGATCTCGAGGCCTATCCCCTCTAGCTTGACGCGCGCGGGCCGCTCTGATTGGGGGTCAGGCATCTCCCAGGAGTCTTCGGGCGAGGGTGACGGCGGCCGTGGCGTCGCGCCCGAAACCGTCGGCACCGATGCTGTCGGCGAAGGCCTGTGTCACCGGTGCGCCGCCTACTATCACTTTCACCGTCCCGGAAGGGTCGTGCTCTCTGATGGCGCGCACCGTCCTCTCCATGGCCGGGAGCGCCGTTGTGAGGAGCGCCGACAGCCCCACGAGCTGGGAGCCGTTCTCCTCGACGGCCTCGACAAAGCGCTCCGGCGGCACGTCGTTGCCCAGGTCCACCACATCGAAGCCGTTCCCTTCGAGCATGATCACAACCAGCTTCTTGCCGATGTCGTGAAGGTCGCCCTGCACGGTGCCGATCACCGCTTTCCCGGCGGACTCGACATCCCCCGCCTGGAGCTGAGGCCGCAGGATATCGAGGGCGGCGTACATGGCGCGCGCCGCCAGCAGGAGCTCGGGCACGAAGTACTCGTTCTTCTCAAACAGCTCTCCCACCAGCCCCATGCCGGCGATCAAGGCGTCATCCAGGATCGATTGCGCCGGCGTCCCCTCATCCAGCGCCTGCTGGGTAAGGGCCAACGTCCCCTTCGCATCCCCCTCCACGAGTCGTTGCTTGATGTCCTCCAGCTCCACCGCCTTCTCCACGACTTGGCGCCCACACGGACGCTGCGCTGCCGCGCCCTATCTGGAGATTCAGCCTACCCCATGCTAGTGCCTCGGTCAATTCGGCTTACTGAACGAGTACAGAAGGTTGCCGATAACCCCTGCCCTTGCTAGAGTGACGCGGCTGGCCCTCCGACAATGCCTTCAATCGAGAGCAAGAGCCCGATGATCGAGGGACGGCGCCGCCGCCGAGCGCCGGCGGGCGTGCTGCGCCGTCTGGAGGTCGTCGACCTGGACCTCCTGGAGGTACGGCCGGGAACGCGCGTGCTCGATGTCGGCTGCGGCATGGGCCGTCTCATGCTGAGGATGGCGCGCCGCGGCTGCCGCGTCACGGGGGTCGAGCTCATGCGCCCTGACCTGCGCCGGGCGCGCCGTCTCCTCCGAGAGGCCCGGCAGCAGGTGGAGCTGATCGAGGGGGACGGCGGCCGGCTGCCCTTCGCTGATGAGTCCTTCGACTTCGTGAGCTGCACCGAAACGCTGGAGCACGTCGCCGACTATGGGCTGGCGCTGCGGGAGTTGGCGCGCGTCCTGAGGCCGGGGGGACGGCTGGTAGTGAGCGTGCCGGACACCCTTCCCGAGATAATCGCCCGGGGGCTCTCAGAGCTGTACCGCTCCGACCCCTGGGGACACCGGCGCATCTTCACCCGCGGCGGCATCGCCCGGGCGGTCGAAGCCGCCGGGCCGCGGGTCTACGCGCGGCGCCTCCGCAACTCCGTCGAGGCCGTGTACTGGACACTCCTCCGTCTGGTCGACGCCTGTCCCCTGCTCCGTGGCTGGGCCGCCGCCGCCCTCAACCGGTGGCGGGAGCGCTCGAGCAGCGAGCCCTATTCCCTCCTCTGCCACGTGCTGGACGAGGCGGGGAACCGCGTGTTCCCCAAGAGCGTCGTCATCTACGCCCGCAAGCTCCAATAGGACGGCGCGGCCTGCCCAGACCCCCTTCGCGAAGCAATCCCCGTCGGTGGCCGTGGCTGCCGCTGGGCAAGAGCAAGAGAATTGCCTGGGGGCCGCCCCTGGTCGGGAAAGCCCCCAGGCAATACATCTGATCCTCTTGTCCTGGTCGCCCTCAGCCCATGATACGCGACTAGCTCAGGAGAAGTCGTGACACGGGTTATGAGACTTTATTAGGTTCGAATTGAGGACGGCCAGGGCCTCATCGAGGGGATTGAACACCCCATCCTTGTTTATGTCAAGGGCCGGATGCGGCGGCGCGACGCCGACGTAGATCATATTGATCCGAGCCAGGTCCAGCGCGTTGGCCTGTCCGTCGCCGTTGATATCGACGATCTCGATCCAGTCCTCACACCAATCACCATCGGTATCCTTGCTCATGCACGATGTGCCCCAGCCTTTCGCCTCGATACCGTCAGGGATGCCGTCACCGTCCGAGTCCCTGGTTGCGTCGCTGCAACCCAGCGCCGCCTCTATATTGGCGGGCAGCCCATCGCGATCGGCGTCACCGGGGGGAACACCAGGCGGCTTGCTGGCGGGGTTCCGGGGATCAGACCCGAAGAGACACTCCATACCATCGAGGACAGTGTCGGCATCGGTGTCCCAGCTGGGCCCGTCGTCGTTGGTATCCGTGCCCATAGGGGGTGCGACGTTGCCGTTCCCGTTGTCATCGTACGCCACGTCGCCGCCGGGATCAGTGGGACCGCTGCCGCAGCCTATCGCCTCGAAGATGTCGGGCCACTGGTCGTTGTCGTCGTCCAGGTCGCAGGCGTCCCCGAGCCCATCGGCGTTGGGTACGGTTCTGTCATCACCGGCGATGTGGATGCTGTTCTCGATGGGAAGGGCGTCGCTATTCTCCTGACCGGGGTTGTAGTAGGTGGGGCAGTTGTCCATGACATCCGGAACGCCGTCCCCATCGTAGTCCGCTCCCGAGGGCGTTGGCGTGATTGTGGGCGTATTGGTGGGCGTTCGCGTATTCGTAGGTGTGGGCGTGTTCGTGGGTAGGGGTGTATCCGTGGCCGTGGGCGTCGGCGATGGCGTCGGCGTGTCAGTGGGTGGTTCCGGCGTCGGCTTGATGTCCTCGCCGTTGACGCAGGCCATAGCGTATGTCACTACAGGGTTGCAGGTGCCCATCTCCGTCGCGTCGGAGTAGCCGAGAAGGCCGCTGCCTATGACCAGCGTGTCGAGGCCCGCGGCGAGGGGGTCGAACTCAATGACGGCGATCACGCCGTCGGTCTCGTCGTCACCCATCGTCCAGGGGCCGAGCGAGCTGCGGCAGGACAGGAAGGCGCGGCCCTGGCCCGGCCCGCTGTCGGGGTCCTTGTCCCCCTTGGGGTAGGCCGCGCCGCCGCCCGAGCAGTCCCAGCCGCTGCCCAGACCGTCGCCGTACTCGTCCTCGTTCACGTCGGGGTTGTCGTCGAGCCCCTGCAACGTATCCGCCACCTCAGGCGCCGAGTTCAGTGTGTCATCGTAGAGGACGTCGAAGGCGGCGACGCCTATAGGGTAGCCCTCGTAGAGATTCTCAACACAGATCGCCACGTCGTAGTTGGCGCCCGCCGGGTCATGTTCGACGGAGCTGTCGATGTCCGCGCAAGGCCCTCCATCCGTGATGTCCAGGTCCAGCGACACGGTGAGGCCGTCTTGGGCCGCTGCCCGTTCACCGCCTCCATTCAGATGCGCTGTGGCCGCAACCACGACGGCGGCCAAAAAGAGGAACAGGAACAGTACGGAGTACAGTCGTTTCATGGCATGACCTCCCATAACGCTACCACCCATGCCGATGCCAAGAGCACCACAAAGCGGCCATGACCCACTCTACCGGCGAGCCCTAGGCCACCCGGCAACACGACTCTGATAGTTTACGCTCAAGATCGCCACCAGGCACCACCAGACAAGAGAAATATAACATACTTGTCAAGATCTTTGTATTAGCCTATCTGGGGCCGGCGGTCCCAGATAGCCCTTGCGCGAGAATCACGCCGGAGAACAGACACTCGCTAGCCCAGGTTGGCGATGTGCTGTCCCCGCAGGAGCAGACGCGCCTCCGCGCTGCGCGCCCGGATCGCGGCCCGCGACTCGCCGGTCACGCGCTCGATGTGGATGCTGCGGGGGCTCAGAGATTCCAGCCTGCGCACTATCGAAGGCGAGACGCCGAGCCCCTCGAGGAGGGCGATCTGGTCTGACATCTCTTCGGGCCAGCGGCTCGCCAGATCAAGGGCCGCCTCCCTGCCGTGGCGGGCGAAGACGTCGATCAGGATGCCGCCGGCGACGGCGTCCGCGGCGGCGCAGGCGATCTCGGCGGCATCGACAGCGTAGCGGTTGCCGTTGAAGGAGACGGTCAGCCCGCCGCCGCTCCTGACCAGCTCGAAGGCCTTGACGTCGGTGATGCTGTCGCCGACGTAGATCACGTCCGCCGGGCCGTATCCCGTCCTCTCCAGGCTGCTCCGGATGGCAATCGCTTTGCCTTCGGCTCCCAACAGCCGTACGGAGTCGACAATCGTCTGCGCATTCATGGCGGGCAGGCGCCGCCGGAATATCTCCTCCATGAGGACGATGGACTCCCTCGCCGGCGGGGAGATCTCCTCGCCGCCGTCTTCCGGCAGCTCGATGGGGGGAGCCTCCGCTATCCGGCGGGCGAGGGCCTGGAGATCGTCAGCCTCAGACCCCGACAGCGACACGGCATCGAGGTCGAAAGGCGTGCAATAGACATCGTCGAGAGGAAGACGCAGCCTCTCGGCCACCGCATGGGCGAACTGCTGATAGCTGGTGCTCACGACGAACGCGGGAAGGCGCAACGAGCGCAGATGGTCGAACATCTCCCCGGCGCCCGGCACCATGTCGACGCTGTCCCGCGAGAACGCGAGCATCGCCTCGTTGGTGAGGCCGAACGCCTTGAGGAAGGGGGCGACGAGCTTGAGGGTGCTGCCCGCCTCGTAGCCCTCACGGCGGACGACATCGGCCAGGTAATCGTCGTAGCGGCTCACCTGGGTGAAGAAGCGCTCGCCCTCGGGGATGTAGCGGGCGCAGAGCTCGAAGGCGTTGTCGTTGAGGCAGAGGGGCCCCTCGCAGTCGGAGTCGACCTGGACGCGGCGGGTGCCCTTCATAGCTGCTCCCCGGCGAGCTGCTTTTCCACCCACTCATTCACGCAGAGGCCCTTCTCCGCCGGCCCGCCGTCAACCAGGACGGCCCCATCGCGAAAGGCGACGCGCCCGCGGGCGACCATGAGCAGGGTCGCGAGCAGCAGCGGCACCTCCCGCTTGAACTCCGCCGCGCGGATGGCGGCGAAGAGAGGCTCGGCGTGTCCCTCCCTCGTGCGGGTCTCCTCGAGGGTGGCGCCGCGGAGCTTGGCCGCCATCTCGTCCCACAGCGGCTCGAAGGCGCCGCCCCGGATGGGGATCGTGCAGTAGGCGACGACGGGGCCCCTATCGAGCTCCGCCGCGGCCACGTGGATCATCGCGCCCGCCTCCTCCTGCCCCTCGGCGATGATGCGCCAGATGACGTCCTCCCAGCTTCCCGTGGGGCCGTCGGGCTTGGCGGGATGGAGGTTCAGCATTATGTAACGTCCATGCAGGACATCGCTCACCACGAGCATGTAGCCGGCGAGCACGCAGAGATCGACGGCGAAGGGGGATATGATATCGAGGACCTCCCTGTCGTAGAGAGCGCGCCAGCGCGGCCGGTCCTGGCGGCGCAGCTCCGGCTGGAAGCTGGCGGATGACTTGCAGAGGAGGGGCAGGCCCCGCTGCGCCACGAAGTCCAGAAAGCGGTCGCTCGCCTCGTGCTCGCCGCGCTCGCGGTTGCAGAAGACGTACTCGATGGCGGCGTCCAGCGTCCCCGCCCGGACAGCGTCGTGGATGCGGGAGAGGATGTTCGTGGCTTCCTGGTCGCGGCCGGTGGAGAACCAACCCAGGCGCAAGGTCATGGCGGCGACCCTCCCGCTGTCCGGCGCCGAGGCGGCGGCCGCAGCCCCCGCGACTCCAGCAGCTCCGGCCCCGGATAGCGCGAGCGCCCGTAGCCGGTGATACTCTCCGCCGCCGCCTCGGCGCCCAGGACCGCGCAGCGCTCGGGTTCGAGGTCGAGCAGCAGGCCGGCGAGGAAGCCCGCCGCGAAGACATCGCCGGCGCCCGTGGGGTCGACGACGGCGACCTTCCTGGCAGCGACGCTGAACCGCTGGCCGTCGGCGGCGAACACGTCGACGCCCTGGCCCCCCCTCTTGCAGACGACGAGAGCGGGGCCGAGCGAGAGCGCCCTCTCGCAGCCCTCAGCGTCGCTCCCGCCGGTCAGGAGCTCCGCCTCGCGCTCGTTGAAGAAGAGGACGTGAGTCCGCCGGAGGATCGGGGCGAGGGCTTCGGCCCCCAGATGGCAATACAGCTCGCCGGGGTCGAAGCTGACCCTGACATCGTCGGGTATGCTTTCGACAAGCTTGATCTGCGCCGCCAACTCCTCGCTGCGGGTGAGGGAGGTCAGGTGGAGGTAGCGCGCCCCTCCCAGACGGCCCCAGGCGGCGACCGGGTCGGGCACCGGCACTTCCTCGGGGGAGGAGAGCACGCAGATGGTGCGCTCGCCGTTCTTATCGACGATGACGGCGCAGCGGGCGGTGCGTCCACCCCGCACGACCTGGGAGGTGTCCACGGGCGCGAGGCCGGCCAGCAGGGAATCGCCTTCCTCGTCCGCGCCGACGCTGCCGATGATGGCCGTCCGGAATCCGCCCAGGGCGGACAGGGCATAGAGGGTGTTGGCGGCCTGGCCGCCGCCGGAGGTCTCCCTGAGCGTGCCCTCCGCCTCCAGCCACTCGGTCAGCCTGGCGTACGTGTCATCATCCGTCAGCGCCTCCGAGCCCGCCGCCGGATCGCCGGCATCAGCCGGCGGCGGCCCCAGCGAGACCGAGTATATGCTGTCGAGGTTGATGGCGCCGAAACCGATGACATCCATGGCAATGCGGGCGTGCGGAATACGAAAACAGGACGCGACCCGCCCATTATAGCAGGATGCGCCGCGCCGGTATCTATCCGTTGCAGTACGTCCGGCGGTAGACCGATAAACCACTCAGAGGCCCTTCGTCACGGGGGGATCCCGATTGGAGAAGCAGATCCACAGGGAGCGGCATCTCACCACGACGGCGAGAGCGGTCGTGATCCACAGGATAAGGGACGACCCGCACCTGCGCCGGATAGCGATAGGCGTGCTGGTCTTCGCCACGCTGCTGGCCTTCGGGGCGGCCGGCTACATGCTGATCGAGGGATGGCCGCTCATGGATGCCCTGTTCATGACGGCTATCACCCTTTCGACGGTCGGCTACGGACAGGTCCACGCCCTATCTACCGGCGGCGAGGTATTCAGCCTCTTTCTCATTTTCTTCGGGGCGGGGGCGGTCCTGTACGTCATCAACGCCATTGTCCAGACGGTCTTCGAGGGCCATCTGCAGGAAGTGCTGGGGGTACGCAAGATGAGGACAAGAATCGACGCCCTGCGCGGCCATTACGTTGTCTGCGGCTTCGGGCGGGTGGGACAGGAGGTAGCCCACGAGTTTGAAGCGCAGAATGTCCCCTTTGTGGTGATAGAGAACGACCCGGACAACCATGACCACGCCCGCAGCCTCGGCTATCTCTACGTGACCGAGAACGCGACGGCGGAAGAGGCCTTGCTGGCAGCGGGCGTCCGGCGGGCGCGCGGCCTGGTGGCGGCGGTGGGCAGCGACGCGGAGAACACCTACATCGCCCTCTGCGCCCGCTCGTTGAACCCGCGACTGCTCATCGTCGCGCGCGCGGGCTCGAACCGAGGGGAGGAGCGTCTGCGGCAGGCGGGCGCGGACAAAGTCATCTCCCCCTACCGGATCGGCGGGCGCAGCATAGCCTTCGCGGCCCTCTACCCGCTGGAGACGGAGTTCGTGGACTCGGTCCACGGCGACCGCTGGGTGGCGGAGATACAGGTCGATGAGGTCTCCAACCTGGCGGGGCTCACCATCGGGGAGGCGATGGGCGGACGCCCTGGCATGAACGTCGTCCTTGCCCTACAGACGCGAGACGGAGAGCTGGTCGTGGGGCCTCCCCCCCTGAAGCGGCTGGAGATCGGCGACTGCCTGATAGTGCTGGGCGAGGAGAGGAAGCTGACCGCCCTCAGGCCGGAGGCGCAGGGACTGCCGGAGGACGGTATCATCCATCTGGAGCGACGGCGGGCCGGTTAGGGACGGCGTGATCCTCCCTGGCAGGAGGGTGGTGCCGAAGAACTCACACGAGCGGGGGTACAGGGGGCAGAGCCCCCTGACGGGGGGCCTGGGGGGTGTCCCCCCAGATTCATAAAACCAGGCCGCGAGCCGTCCTTCCGCGGAAGGACGTGCGACGTGGCCGAGGCGTCGAGAGACTTCTCCGGCAGCCTGCTAGGAAGAAGCGGCCTTCTCCTTCACCAGGTAGGCGCAGCAGCAGCTCTCATCCCCCGTCTGGGAGACGCCGGCGGGCTGCACGTCGGCGCGCAGCAGGCGGGCGAGCAGCCGCTGGTCATGGACGCAGACCTCGCTGTGCTCTTCGGCGATGCGCGGGCAGGGGCAGCCCTTTCCCAAGAGAAGATAGCCGTCCTTCGCCTTGCGCAGCTCGAAGAACATCCCCTCGTTGGCGAGCAGGGAGATCACCTCCTGCGCCCGCTCCTTGAGCGTCGTGCCCGAGATGCGACCGGCATAGGTCTGGGCGACGTGCTCCGCCATCTTCTCGAATATCATCCCGGCGAGATCGACGCCCGCCTTGCCCTTTGTCTCCGCGGGGTCGAGGCTTACCAGCTCGTCGATGATGCGGTTGGTGAGCCGGATGTAGTTGCGGGGAAAAAGGTCCTCGCCCTGATCGGTGAGGGAGAAGACATAGTGGGGCCTGCCGATGTCGCGCCGCTTCTGGACGGCGGTCACGTAGTTGTCCCGCATGAGGATGTCGAGGTGACGGCGCACGGTAGCGGGGGCGAGCCCCAGCTCGCGCGTGAGCTCATCCACGGTGCCCTGCTTGCGCTTCCGCAGTATCCCCAGCAGGGTCTGGCGCGTGTTTTCCATGGTCCTCCGGCGGGCGGCCGTTTTCTCCGCCCGGCTCCAATGTAGCAGCCGCTGGACAGGTTGTCAAGCTTGATACGTTTTCGATGCTTTTTGTGATAGATACATGGAGTCAACAATGAGCCGCCGAACCGCCGCGGCTCGTCGCGACACCTAGCGGTGCCAGAAGCGCTCGGCCTCTTTCTGGCGAGCGTAGAAGCGGAAGGTGAAGGCCCAGGTGGCGAGGGCCATGATGATCGCCCCGCTCAGGAAGAACCAGCGCCACAACTGCGACGGCAGCGCCCCCGCTCCCGCGGAGGGGAGGTTCTGGGCGCCGGGCGGCGTGGGATTGGCCCCAGCCGCCGCTACCCTGCCCGACGGCGTCGGGCTCTCCACCGCTTGCTGCGGAGCGGCGGGTCGCGGCGTCGCTGTCGGCTTGGGCGTCGACGTCGGCTTCGGCGTGGACGTCGGCTTGGGCGTCGACGTCGGCTTCGGCGTAGACGTGGCTTCAGGGGTGCGGGTCGGTGTCGCTGTGGTGCCAGCGGCCGTCGGCGTCGCCGTGGGGTCGTCGGGCGTCGGCGTGTCCGCCTGCGCCTCCGTCACCTCGAGGCTGCCGTCGCTGCTGCTGGCGGTAATGGGCTCGTTGAGCGGGTCCCACAACGCGGCGCCGGACAGCGCGAGGTCGCTCGTGCCGACCGCCTTTCCCCGAAAGCGGATGGTGGCCAGCACGCCCGATCCGTCCGCCGCCGGGGCGGGGTCGAGGAGGGTGAAATCGTAGTCAACGGTGCCGGCGGTGTTGTCGGCGGTGTTGGTAACGATGTCGCCGGGGCCCTGGGAGGGGCCGGGGAAGGTGCCGGGAAAGACCTGCACGCCGACGCGGCTCGGGTCGGCGTCCACCACCTCCAGCACCGCCGGGTCGAAGGTGAGGTGGAAGGAGGCGCTGTACAGGTTGCTGGCGTCGTCGATCCTCACGGCCACATCGACGGTGTCGTCGACCGCCACCGTGGCCGAGCTGGGGTCGACACCGACCGAGGCGTCGGCGGCGGCCGCCGGCAGATGAAGGCGCAGGACCAGACAGTAGAGGAGCGCCGCTGCCAGCAGAGCAGCCGCCCCAAGCCAGAGCAGCGGTCTTTGGCCGCTTCGGGCCATCATCGGCCTCCCGGTAGATGCATCTGTATCCTTATCGGCAGATACGAAGCACGCCGACAGGACGGCAGAGATCTACCGGCGGGAGGATGCGCCCGGAGAAGGTGTGGCCGGACCGTTCGTCGCCGCGACGGGACGTGATGAGGGCGGAGCATGGACTCTCCGCCCTCATTCGTTATCCCTGGCCGCCGGCCTCCCTGAACGGGGCCGGCGGGTCTAACCGAAACTGCTTACATCTGCTTCTTCAACTCCTCGTAGGCTTGCTTCGCCTCGACCACCGACGCGCCGTCCTCCAGGGTCGTCACATCGCCGATGGGGGCCTCCATGGCCACCGCCTTCAGGACGCGGCGCATGATCTTGCCGCTTCGCGTCTTGGGCAGCTTCTCTACCAAGAACACCTTCTCCGGCGTAGCGATGGGGCCGACCTCCTTGCGGACATGCGCTGAGATGCTTTTCGCCAGCTCGGGAGAGGGATCATTGCCATCCCGCAAGATGGCGAAGACGACGATGACCTCGCCCTTGATGGGGTCGGGCTTGCTTACGGCTGCGCTCTCAGCAACGGCGGGATGGGAGGCCACGGCGTTCTCGATCTCCAGCGTCCCCAGGCGGTGCCCGGCCACCTTAATGACCTCGTCGGCCCTGCCCAACAGCCAGAAGTAGCCTTCCTCGTCCTTAATGGCGTAGTCGCCGGCGTAGTAGCAGCCCGGGAACCGGTCCCAGTACGTCTGCTTGTACCGCTCCGGGTCATCGTAGAGGGTCAGCAGCATCCCCGGCCAGGGCTGCCTGATGATCACCAGCCCCCTCTCGCCCGGCGCAGTCGGCTTGCCTGCCTCGTCCACCACGTCGGCGTCGATCCCGGGCATGGGGAAGCCCGCCGAACCGGGCTTCATAGGCATAAGCTCAATTCCCGGCGTATTGGAGATCATGATCCCACCTGTCTCCGTCTGCCACCAGGTGTCCACGATCGGGCAGCGCTCGCCGCCGATGTGATGATAGTACCATTGCCAGGCCTCAGGGTTGATCGCCTCTCCCACCGACCCCAGCAGCTCCAGGGTGCTCAGGTCATGCTTTGCCGGCCAATCCGCGCCCTTCTGCATGAACATGCGGATGGCCGTCGGGGAGGTGTAGAAAATGGTGACCCCATACGTCTCGATGATATCCCACCATCGATCGACTGCGGGGTAGTCGGGAGCGCCCTCGTACATCACGATCGCCGCCCCGTGGGCCAGAGGAGCATACACAATTGAGCTGTGGCCGGTCACCCAGCCCACGTCGGCCGTGCACCAGTACACCGACTCCTCCTTGATGTCGAACACCCACTCGTAGGTCGAGTTGTTGTACACCAGGTAGCCGCCGGTGCTGTGCACGATGCCCTTGGGCTTACCCGTCGTGCCCGAGGTGTAGAGGACGTAGAGGGGATGGGTCGAGGGCAGGGCCACAACCGGCACTGATGTCTCGGCGTCCTTCAGCAGCTCATGGTACCAGAAGTCCCTCCCCTCCTTCATGTTCACTTCCAGGCCCGTCCTATTCACCACTATCTGCTTTTCCACCGAGGGCGAAAGATCCGCTGCATCGTCGGACACCTTCTTGAGGGGCACGACCGAGCCCCTGCGGTACGTGCCGTCGGAGGTAACTATAAGCTTGGCCTCGATATCATTGATCCTGTCCGCCAGCGCCTGGGCGCTGAACCCGGAGAAGATCACCGTGTGCGTCGCCCCGATGCGGCCGGCCGCCAGCATGAAGATGGGCAGCTCCGGGACCATGGGCAGATAGAGCGCTATCTTGTCGCCCTTCCTTATCCCCATCTTCTTCAGCACCGACGCGCAGCGGTTGACCTCCCGATAGAGCGTAGAGTAGCTGAGAACCCGCCGGTCGCCGGGCTCCCCTTCCCAGTAGATCGCCACCTTGCTCTTACGCCACGTCTTCACGTGCCGGTCGACGCACTGGTAGCAGGCGTTCAACTCGCCGCCCACGAACCACTTGGCGAAAGGTGGATCCCACTCCAGCACCTTGTCCCACGTCTTGAACCAGTCCAGCTTGCGGGCCTCCTCCGCCCAGAACCTCTCCGGATCCCGGATAGATCTCTCATGTAGCTCAAAGTATCTCTTGAGGGGCCAGTACTTGGTTGTATGATCTGGAGCAGTAGTCATGTCGCTTTACCTCCTTGGATCTAGCTTGCGGGTGAGCACTGACAGGCACAACGAGCTCCGGCAACCGCTCAGCGAGAGTTGGCTGTGCGGTTCGGCCGGAGCCGGTGTTGGGGAACAGCGCCAGGTCGGGGGGGAGCTCCGCACCTCGATTGGGAGAACACCTGCAACGCACAGCCGGGGCTGGCTGTTCCTACCAGCGCTCGCCATTCTTTGCAGCGGAAACCGCATCGGCATAGCCTCCGTGGTCCTTTTCACTGACATCACAGTCAGCAACGTCCCCGGGGCGGCCCTCCGCTAGTATCGTAGCCACTTCCCTTTTAAAAAGCCATACCTGCCTGCCTTCCCTGTCTTTTCAGATCATCTGTTCCTTCCCCTCCTCGATCCATCGCTCGCTTTGTGATAGACATACCTTGCGGCTGCCGGACGAGGCGGCCCGCCGGCGCCCGGCCGGGCGAATCCTTCCCGCGAATCTACGCCCCACCGGAGGGGAACCGTGATCAAAGCCGTTCTCTGGGACCTGGACGGCGTCCTGGTCGACACTGCGTCCTTTCATCTCCAGGCCTGGCGCGATCTCTTCGCGGGCGAGGGCAAGGAGATCGGCGAGGAGGAATTCCGCCGCACCTTCGGCCTGAGGAACGACGCCATACTGAGAGAGATCCTGGGCGGCCTACCGCGTCAAAGAGTGGAGGAGCTATCGCGGCGCAAGGAAGAGCTGTTCCGGGCGAAGATCGCGGGCGGGATGACGCCAATGCCGGGGGTCCCCGCCCTCTTGGAACGATTGCAGCAGACGGGGAGGAAGACGGCGATCGTCTCCTCCGCTCCGCGGCAGAACGTTGAGGCGCTGCTCCGCAGTCTGAGGATGGAGGACGCCTTCGACGTGATTGTCGCGGAGGAGGACACCAGCCGCGGCAAGCCTGACCCGCAGGGCTACCTGCTGGCAGCGGAGAGGCTGAGCGCGGCGCCGGAGGAGTGCGCCGTCATAGAAGACGCCCCCGCCGGTGTGGAGGCGGCCAAGCGGGCAGGCATGAGGTGCATTGGGCTGGCCGCAGGCCGCGCCCTCGATGCTCTGGCCGAGGCCGACCTTGTCGTGGCAAGTCTGGAGGAGGTGGCGGTCTACCGTTTCCTTGAGGTTTGACGGGTGCCGGGGTGAAGCGGCCACCGGCAAGAGACGGGCGATCTCTCGCCGGCAACGGGGGACAGCAAGCGACACCGTCTACCACGATAGAAAGGCTAGTCCTGCAAGCGACGGCGCCCAGCCGCAAGCGACAGCGTTCTTCTGAAGGGTAGCGTGGTTCCGCAAGCGACGGCGCCCGGCGGCTCGCCCTACCGGCAGTCGCACTCCTCCGGCGGCTCCGTCATGTTCGAGTTGATTACGACCAGCGCCGGGTCGAGGGCGTTCATCACCCCGTCCTTGTTGATGTCGAAGGCGGGATTCACCTGCATGTCGGGGTCGGGGATTGGGTTGCCGTCGTCGGGGTCGTCATCCTGGGCGTTGTATACCCGTTGCGCCACCCGCGCTTCGTCGAGGGAGTTGACCACCCCGTCGCCGTTGATCTCGGCGATCTCCTTGTCATCGTCGCAGGCGTCGCCGTCGCTATTCCTTACAATCGGCGATGTGCCCCAGCCCTTGACCTCGACGCCGTCGTTGATGCCGTCGCCATCCGTGTCCCTCACGTCGTCGCTGGAGCCGAAGATGGCCTCCGCCTGGGCGGAGAGGCAGTCCCTATCGTTGTCAACGATGCCGGAGCAGGAGGGCTTGGAATTGTCGAACAGAG
>DAOUEO010000087.1:0-3986 GCA_034430455.1 Dehalococcoidia bacterium
TGCACGGCGGGCGGCAGCTTCTTCTCCTGCAAAGCGAGGTGCTCGGCGCAGAGGGCCTGGTTGGCGAAGCTCATGTCCATCACGCTGGCGGGATGGCCCTCCGCCGCCGCCAGGTTGATGAGACGCCCCTCGCCCAGGAAGAACAGGCGCCGCCCGTCGCCGAGGCGGAACTCCTCGACGAACGGCCTTATCTCCCGCCGCGCCTCGGCGAGCTCGGCCAGAGCCTTCTTGTTGATCTCCACGTCGAAGTGGCCGGAGTTGGCAAGGATAGCCCCGTCCTTGATCTTCTCCAGGTGCGTCCGGTCGATGACGTTGATGTCGCCGGTCACGGTGATGAAGATGTCGCCCAGCGGCGCCGCCTCGAGCAGGGGCATGACCCGGAGGCCGTCCATCACCGCCTCCAGGGCGCGCACGTGGTTGACCTCGACGACGATGACCTGCGCCCCCAGGCCGCGGGCCCGCATCGCCACGCCGCGGCCGCACCAGCCGTAGCCGCAGACGACGACGTTCTTCCCCGCCCAGAGGACGTTGGTGGCGCGCGTGATCCCGTCGATCGTGCTCTGGCCGGTGCCGTAGCGGTTGTCGAAGAGGTGTTTGGTATCGGCTTCGTTCACGGCGATTATGGGGTAGGCGAGGGCGCCGTCCCGCGCCATGCTGGACAGGCGTATGACGCCGGTCGTCGTCTCCTCCGTGCCGCCGAGGACGTTGGGGATGAGGTCGCGCCGTTCGCGGTGGATAGTGGCCACAAGGTCGGCGCCGTCGTCCATGGAGATGTTCGGGCTCTGCTCCAGCGCCTGGTGGATGTGCCGGTAGTAGGTCTCATCGTCCTCGCCCTTCTTGGCGAAGGTGGGGACGCCGTATTCGGCGACAAGGGCGGCGGCGACATCGTCCTGGGTGCTCAGCGGGTTGCTGGCGCAGAGGGAGACCTGGGCGCCGCCGTCGGCCAGGGCGAGGGCCAGGTTCGCCGTCTCGGTCGTGACGTGGAGGCAGGCGGAGATGCGCACGTTCTTGAGAGGCTTCTCCTTGGCGAACCGCTTGCGGATCAGCCCGATCACCGGCATCTCGCGCGCCGCCCACTCGATGCGGCGCACCCCCTCTTCGGCGAGGGAAAGGTCCTTGACGTCATGGGGTGTAGAGGGTGATCCAGTCATTGTTGACGCTGCTCTCCTTGCTAATGGCGCTAGCCGTTGTCTTCGTATCCATCTCTCGCCAGCGTGACCAGCTCTCCGCCCCGGGTGCGGCCGCGCCAGCGGGCCAAGAGCCTCCGCGTCAGGGTGCTCAGGCCCAGCATCTCCTTGCGCGTGACGCCGTATTCGATGAGCCGGCATTCCTCTCGATAGCCCAGACGCGAGTAGGCGCGAACGGCAGCCGTGTTCTGGAGGTCGACCGTGAGGACGACCTGGGGGCACGTCTGCAGCAGCGTCTCAGTCACGGCGCCGGTCGCGCGCACGGCGAAGTGATGATTGCGGTGGAGCGGGTGAGTAAACACGTTTCCCACCACAGCGATCCCGTCGGCCTGGGAGGCTGCATGTGTGCCGGCCACCGCCACCAGCCGCTGCTCGCTGACCACGCCGAAGTAGACCCCCTCGTCGATATGGCGAGGTCGGTGGTAGAACCCACTGCCCTCGCTGCGATACAGCCGCTCGATCTCAGGGATATCAGCGTCGCAGAGCCGTCTCACCTCCACGACGCCCTCCGTCTCCTCCGCTCCAGCCTCCGCCGCGGCGAAGGTCTCCGCTGTGACCATCATCCGCAGCATGGACCGGTCATGAGCCAGCAGGAAGAAGCGGCGCATCGCCTCCAGGTGATCCTCCCGAAACGTGGCGAAGGTCTGAGCCGGCCCCGGATGCAGGCTGAGGAGGGCGGGCAGGGCGTGCGGGTCGCCGAAGGCCACCAGGGCGTTGCCGGGGCCGCCCCGCGAGTGCATGAGCAGCGCCTCGCTGCCGTCCCCCGCCGCGAACCACCACTCTGATCGCGCGAACAGATCGGGCTCCAACTGGGCGAGGGCGTAGGCGGCGTAGGCCCGCTCCGCTTCCAGCAAAGGGCGGATCCGCTCGCGATCCCGCAGCGGCCGGATCAAGTAGCTATCCTTATCCCCCTCCTTCGTCGCCAAGCGGGCCGGCCCCCCCTCAATCATCCTTGCCTCCGCGGCTACCGGAAGGCATGTACCTTCCGACTATCGGGGCCAGCGCTCTCTTTGTCTCCTCCGGCACGAACTGGGGTGGCGTCGCCAGGGCGTCGCTGAGGGCGCCGGCGCAGAGGCAGCGGCGCTCCTGGGGCAGCCTCTGCACGGCCAGGGCCACCACCTTTCGGGCCTTTTCCACGTTCACAATGGTATTGGCGAGGATCATTGCTGCCGTCACCGTCTTCTCAGATTCCCGCCAGACGTCGTAGTCGGTGACGCAGGCCAGGCTGGCGTAGCAGATCTCCGCCTCGCGCGCCAGCTTCGCCTCGGGCAGGGCGGTCATGCCGACGAGGTCGGCTCCCCAGGAGCGATAGACGTTGGACTCCGCCTTTGTCGAGAATGGGGGCCCCTCCATGACCACGCACGTGCCCCCGTCGTGCACCGTCGCCCCGGCCTCGCGAGCGCACTCCAGCAGCACCTGCCTCAGCACCGGGCAAAACGGGTCGGCGAATGAGATGTGGGCCACCAGGCCCCGTCCAAAGAAGGTGCCCGCCCGCCCCTTTGTGCGGTCGATGAGCTGGTCCGGCACTGCCAGGTCGCGCGGGGCAATCTCCTCGCGAAGACTGCCCACGGCGTTGATCGCTATTATACACTCGACTCCCAGCGTCTTGAGGGCATAGATGTTGGCCTGGCTGGGTACCTCGCCGGGCAGGAGCCGGTGCCCCACGCCGTGACGGGCGAGGAAGGCGACGCGCACGCCGCTGAGGGTTCCCAGCACGATGGCGTCGCTGGGCTCGCCGAACGGCGTCTGGCAGCG
The DNA here is from genome assembly GCA_034430455.1 of Dehalococcoidia bacterium. GTDB lineage: Bacteria > Chloroflexota > Dehalococcoidia > DSTF01 > JALHUB01 > DAOUEO01. The sequence continues at coordinate 2,943 of DAOUEO010000087.1, forward strand.
GACCTCCTGCCGGTCGCTCAGACCCTCCATCTGATAGAAGCCGCTGCCGCCGATGACGGCCAGTTCCGCCTGCGCCATCTCCTAGTCTCCTCCGAAGACCCGTTTGAGCATCTGAACGGCCTGCAAAGTCACCCACTTGCTGGGCTTGCCCTTCGCCTCGATGTTGACCCACATCTTGCCGTTCAGGCTCGTCTCCATCTTCCAGCGCCCCAGGCTGTCCTGCTTGGAGAGTGTAAGCCGCAAAGCGTCCGTCAGCGCCGGCCTGGCGCCGTAGCCCAGCTCCGCCAGGACCTGGAGCGCCTCCATAACGTTGCTGACGTAGTTCAGCGGGAAACCGAACTTGAACCAGTTCCCACTGATCTGGTCCTGCGGCGGGTAGTCGGCGACGGCAAGGTTACGGCCTAGCAGGAAGTCGGCTCCCTCGTTGATCGCGGCCTTCACTTCGCTGGTTCGCTCCTCCTTCGGGATAGCGGAGAAGGCGCGGAGCGCCTTGACGGCGCCCCAGGCGCAGGGGAGGCGGTCGTTGGCCGGGCACTGGAAATGACGGCGCGAGATCGATGCGCAGAGCTGGTGCACGGCCTGCTGCACCCGCTCGTCCCCGCCCCAGCCGAGGCGGTAGAAGGCATGGATGAGGTTGCCGTTGAGGCAGTCTACCGCCGCGCTCGGCACGACATCAGCGGACGCGGAGAAGGCGCCGTTCTTGGCCCTGCTATGGGTGAGGATATACTCGCAGGCTCTGGCGACCCGCTCGTCCGAGCCGTCGGCGGCGAGATGGGCCAGGAACATGAGCTGCCACACCGTCCCCTGGTACTTGGGTGAGTAGCCCGCCCCCGGCTTGACCCAGTAACCGTCCTCGTGCTGGGCGGCGAGGATAGCGGGCACCGGCCCCGAGCGCATGATGGACAGTCTGGCCGCCACCGTCTCCCGATGCTCCTCCGGCTGCTCCATGATCGTGCGCAGCGCGAGGTAGCGGACGGAGGGGTTGTCCTCTTCCAGCAGCCAGTCAGTCGGGTCGTCGCGCAGGTAGTCAGGCCATCCGAACAT
>DAOUEO010000088.1:0-7909 GCA_034430455.1 Dehalococcoidia bacterium
GCAATTGACCCTGAAGATCGTCGTCTGCATCACCCAGATTGTCGATATTGGAGAGCCCCTGGAGGTGGAGAGGGGCGCTTGCGGCATCGATGAGGGGAGTCTGTCGCATGTCCTGAACCAGGCCGATGCCTGCGCTATCGAAGCGGCCCTCAAGCTGCGTGATGCCCGTCCCGGCAGCCGCGTCACCGCCGTCAGCATGGGGCCGTCTTTCCAGGAGGACGCGCTGCGAGAAGCGATCGCTCAGGGGGTGGACGAGGTGGTGCGCCTGTGGGACGACGCCTTCGCGGGGTCGGATTGTCTGGGGACGGCGCGGATACTGGCGGCGGCTGCGGCGAGGGTAGAGGCCGACGTCGTAGTATGCGGGGAGCTTTCGCTCGATGGCGGCAGTGGCCTGGTGGGCGCCCAACTGGCCGAGCTGTTGGGATGGCCGGTGGTAGACAAGGCTGCGACGGTAGGGTTCACCGCTGAGGGAGACGGCCTTCTGACGGAGCGGCGCACCGGCGGAGGCTATCGAACAGTGGAGAGAACGCCGCTGTCTGCACTCATAACGGTAGGGGTGGGAGCAAACATCCCTCGCTACCCGACTCTGCGCGCCAGACTCCAGGCGCGTTCAGCTCCTATCCCCCTTTGGGGAATTGCGGAGTTGGGCCTGACACCGGCGCAAGTAGGGGAAGCGGGTTCGGCCTTGCGGACGGTCGCGCTGAGACGCCCTCCTCCTGACCCGCGCGGCTTGGTCGACCCAAGCAGCGACCTGCCACCGGAAGAACGCTGGATGATGGCCATCAGCGGCGGGGTTCGCGAGCATGAGAGCGCACTGATCGAAGGCTCTCCGGACGAGCTTGCGGAGCGACTCCTGCGCCATCTGGAGCAGGGCTTGTACATCCAGCAGTGATCCCCGCCTCACTCCTGCGGGATATCTCACCCGGTAGAGCGGCCTGAACGGATCGAAAGGGTAGCGCAGACGCAGAGGGGAAGGGAGGGACACCGTGGGAAAGACACCCGACCCGGACGACTACGCCCACATGCTGGCCCTATCCGGCGTCCTGAGGGAGCCGGTTATCCGCGCGGCGATCCAGGCGCTGAAGCTCCCCTCAGGCAGCCAGGGGCTGGATGCAGGATGCGGGATCGGCAGCCACACCCTGCTGCTGGCAGAAGCGGTGGCGCCCGGCGGACACGTCACCGGGCTTGATTTGCGCCCCGACTTCCTGGCCCGCGCGAGAGAGACGGCAGCGAAGTCCCCCCTGTCGGAGCGCGTCTCCTTTCAGGAAGGAAATGTGAGCAGCCTCCCCTTCGACGATGACGCCCTTGATTGGGTATGGAGCGTGGACTGCGTGGGATTCGTTCCCGCCGAACCCGTAGCATTGCTGAGAGAACTCGCACGGGTGGTAAGACCCGGCGGCATCGTGGCCATTATTCTCTGGTCATCCCAGCAGTTGCTTCCCGGATACCCCTTGCTGGAGGCCCGGCTCAATGCGACATCCTTGGGGGTTGCCCCTTTCACCAAAGGGAAGCGGCCGGAGTCGCACTTCCTGCGCGCGCTGGGCTGGTTCCGCGACGCGGGCCTGGAGAAACCCACAGCCCGTACCTTCGTGGGCGACGTCCACGCCCCGCTGAGCGATGACGCCCGCGCGGCCATGCTATCGCTCATCGAGATGCGCTGGGGGGAGCCACGGTCGGAGCTGTCAGCGGAGGACTGGGCGGAGTTCAAGCGGCTCTATCAACCGGAGTCGCCGGACTTCATTGTGGATATTCCGGACTACTACGCTTTCTTCACCTATTCGCTGTTCTGCGGCAAGGTCGCCCGATGATGCGGATGTTGCTCCCTAGCACGTGCGCTTCGGCTAGGATACCTGGAGGCGATAGCGGGCCACCCCGCTATCATCGTAGACAGTGAACGTAACCTTCCGGCCCTCTGTCAAGGATGGCTCTGAGAGACGCCGTAGCTCGCTGAAGTCTGCGGTCTCCAGGAACGACCGCAGCAGCTCGATCCTTTTCGCCAGGCCGGGCCGGCTCTCTCCCTCGAGCAGCAGACGCATACTGCGCCGGAACTCCTCCCGCGCCGTCGTCTCGATGCAGCGCGACAGGTCGGGCTCGAGCACGATCTCCGCCGGTCCAGCCATCCTCCGCATCTCCCTTCTCCCAACGAGCAACGACACTCCTCCTCATGGTAACTCTACGGCCCCGGACAGGCCACCATTCCTACCCCTTGACAGCCGGTAGCCGGGGCGGTATTATGAACATAGTTTCATTACGCGAGGCGGAAATGCCGAGACCAGTCAAGTACCGCAGAGTAGCGGAGATGCCGCTGGCGACCTATTTCAAGCCGGCCGGCGTCCCGTTGCGGCTCCTGGAGGAAGCCATCCTCGCCGTGGAAGAGGCGGAAGCCATCCGGCTGAAAGACCTCCTGGGTCTGGAACAGCAGGAGTGCGCTGAGAAGATGGCCATCTCCCGTTCCACCTTTCATCGGATACTGCGCGCGGCGCATCACAAGGTGGCGACGGCGCTTATCAACGGCCAGGCCCTCCGCATCGAAGGGGGCAACTTCGCCATGCTTTCCCAGCTCTTTCGCTGCGAGCCACACGGCCACCAGTGGCGCGTGCCCTTTGAGGCTGCTGTCTTGAGCCGAGCCCTCGCATGTCCTACCTGCAAGACCACGGAGGTTTTGCCCATCCCACCACGCGGCCCGGGCTTCGGCCTCGGTCGCGGCCCCGGCCCCGGCAGGAGGCGGGGTGGTGGCTGGAGAGGAGGAAGAGGATGATCTTTGTCGACGAGGACAAGTGTACGCTGTGCGGCGCCTGCGTCGAAGCCTGTCCCTGGCAAGCGCTCTCGCAGAGAGACGGCAAGATAGTGATCGATCGCGACCTGTGCGCTGAATGCGGCGCCTGTCTTAGCCTCTGCCCGGTCGGCGCCATCTACGAGGTTGAGGCCGCGCCGGTGGCTGCGGTCGATGCCGACGCGGAGCCGGTTCTGCGTGCCGATACGACAGCCGTCGCCCGGCCTGCGAAGCCGGCGAGAACCTCCATACGCACGTCCCCGTCGGTAGCGCCGACGGCGCTGTGGATAGGCGCTCTCCCGCTGGCGGCCCGGTTTGTCGGCGGTCTTGCCGGCTGGTGGCTTGACAGGAGGAGCCCGTCCACGTGGCACAGGAGAAGCAGTCCAGTGTCCCGACGCGGTTCCCGGGGCGAAACGCTTCCCGCGACTCCGCCGACGGGCTCGCCCGGGATCCGGCGGCGCTGGCGGGGAGGCCGCGGTCGGTAACGGAAAAGGAGGCATGCCATGTTCCGAAGGCTTGGAGACCGTCTCAGCGGGCGGCGTTCCGGAGCAAGCTCGCGACCAGGCAAGGGCCTTGGCGGGTCGATGGTCTGCCGCTGCTCAAGCTGTGGGCACACACAGCCCCACACCAGGGGCACGCCTTGCAGCGCCGTCGCCTGCCCCAAGTGCGGCACGCCCCTGCGCGGCGAGCGCTGCTGAGCCGGGCGGCGCCTGTGCGGGTGTTGGCGACTGTGAGCCAGAAAAGGAGGTCTGTGAATGAGCTACGGTGAGCCGATCGAGAAGATCAAGCCGGAGTCGCTCGACCTGATGCGGGCGCGTCGCTCCCTGCGCGAGGAGCTGGAGGCGATCGACTGGTATCAGGAGCGCATAGACGCCACGGGCGACGCATCGCTGCGCAAGATCCTCGAGCACAACCGCGACGAAGAGAAAGAGCACGTGGCGATGCTGATGGAGTGGATCCGCCAGCACGACCCGGTACAGGACAAGATGTTTGAAGAGCACGACTGACGTGAGGAGGTGAAATAACATGCCATTCGGAGACAGAACAGGACCCCAGGGCTTCGGGCCGATGACCGGCCGGGGCATGGGCTACTGCGCCGGCTATCCCGCGCCCGGCTACGCGAACCCTGCCCCTGGACGTGGCTTCGGCCGCGGCCGCGGCGGTGGGGGACGTGGTTGGGGACGGGGCTTCGGCGGGGGACGCGGTTGGGGTCGCGGTTTCGGCGGGGGTACTTGGGGCGTTCAGCCCGCGTACCCCGCCTACGGGCCGGCCTATGCCCCAAGCTACGGCCCGGGCTATGCCCCGAGCTACGGCCCGGAGGATGAAGTGACGGCCCTGAAGGACCAGGCCAAGTACTTCGAAGAGGCGCTTCAGGACATCAAGAAGCGCATCGAAGAGATCGGGAGTAGCGCCGAGAAGGACTGAGGCGCGAAGCCGGGCAGGCGAGGCTTATGCTCCCTTCCCGCCTCGCCTGCCCCAGATAGGAGACAAGATGAAGATAGCAATCTCAGCGACGGCGCCGCAGCTTGACGCCGACCTCGACCCGCGCTTCGGCAGATGCCAGTACTTCCTCATCGTCGACACCGAGAGCATGGAGTTTGAAGGCATCGAAAACCCTGCCATTATGGCGCCGGGAGGCGCCGGCATCCAGGCCGCCCAACTCATCGTCGAGCAGGGCGTGGAGGCGGTCGTCAGCGGCGACTGCGGGCCCAACGCCTACCAGGTGCTCTCCTCCGCCGGCATTCCCGTGTTCGTGGGCGCGTCCGGCAAGTTGCGCGATGTAGTCGAAGCATTCAAGAGGGGAGAGTTCTCCCCTGTCGCCAGAGCCTCGACCGGCCCCGGTGCGGGCATGGCCGGGGGCATGGGCGGCGGTGGTGGTATGGGCGGTGGTGGTGGTATGGGCGGAGGCCGCGGCGGTGGTATGGGTGGAGGCCGCGGCGGTGGTATGGGTGGAGGCCGTGGTGGTGGTATGGGTGGAGGCCGTGGCGGTGGTATGGGTGGTGGTCGCGGCGGTGGTATGGGTGGAGGCCGCGGCGGTGGCATGGGCGGAGGCCGTGGCGGTGGCATGGGTGGAGGTCCCAGATGATAGGCCGGAAGCAAAGATACAATCGTCCTGATTGAGGGAGATAGCTGATGATTCTAGCCGTCGCCAGCGGCAAGGGCGGGACGGGAAAGACGCTCGTTGCCACCAGCCTGGCTCTGTACCTGGAGGGACAGATGCCGGTCCAGTTGTTGGACTGCGACGTCGAGGAGCCCAACGCCCACATCCTCCTGCGCCCGGAGATCGATTCCTCTGAGCCCGTGACCGTCCCGGTGCCCGTCGTCGACGAGGAGAAGTGCACCCACTGCGGCCTCTGCGCGGAAGCGTGCGTCTACAACGCCATCGCCGTGGCGGGCCGCACCGTCCTCGTCTTCCGTGAGCTGTGTCACGGTTGTGGCACCTGCTCCTACGTCTGTCCGGAGAAAGCGATCAGCGGGGCGAGGCGAGAGGTGGGCGTCATCGAGAGCGGGCACGCCGGCGAGGTGCGGTTTGCCCACGGACGGCTCAACGTCGGCGAGGCGATGGCGGTGCCGGTCATCCGCGCCGTGGAGAAACTGGCGGACCCCAAAGCCACCGTCATCCTCGACGCGCCGCCCGGCACGTCGTGCCCCGTCGTCGAGACGGTCCGGGGGAGCGACTTCTGTCTGCTCGTCACGGAGCCGACCCCCTTCGGGCTCAGCGACCTGACGATCGCCGTCGAGGTAGCGCGAGAGATCGGCGTTCCTTTCGGCGTAGTCATCAACCGCGATGGGCTGGGAGACGATGGCGTGGAGCGCTACTGCGCCCAGGAGGGGATAACGGTGCTGATGCGCATCCCCTTCGACAGGCGGATAGCCGAGGCCTACTGCCGCGGCGAGCCCCTGGCCGCCCGCGTGCCGCCCTGGCAGCAGTCGTTTCGAGAGCTGTTTGAGGCCGTCACCAGGCTGGCGGCAGAGGGGAGTCCGCGTTGAAAGAGATCGTGGTTCTTAGCGGCAAGGGCGGCACCGGCAAGACGACGGTGCTCGCCTGTTTCGCCGCTCTCGCCGAGAACGCGGTGCTCTGCGACTGCGATGTCGACGCGCCCAACCTCCGCCTCTTGCTCGAACCGCAGGTCGAGGAGTCCCACGAGTTCTACGGCCTGCAAATGGCCCATATCGATCCCGAGATGTGCAACGAGTGCGGCCTGTGCGCCGCCGCCTGCCGCTTCGATGCCATACACGACTTCCAGGTCGACGTCCTGGCCTGTGAAGGCTGCGGGCACTGCTTCCACGTGTGCCCGCTCGGCGCCATATCGATGCAGGACACGCTGGCGGGCCACTGGTACGTCTCGCGGACCAGATTCGGGCCGCTGGTGCACGCCCGGCTGCGGGCCGCCCAGGAGAACTCCGGCAAGCTGGTGATGGCGGTCAGGAAGAGGGCGCGCGAGCTCGCCCAGGAGATGAACGCCCGTTACATCCTCAGCGACGGCCCGCCGGGCATCGGCTGTCCGGCCATCTCATCGCTTTCGGGGGCGCAGATGGCCCTCATCGTCAGCGAGCCCAGCCTCAGCGGCATCCATGACCTGCAGCGGGCGCTGGAGCTATGCCGCCACTTCGGCGTGGCCCCGCTCGTCTGCATCAACAAGCATGACCTCAGCGAGGAGAACTCCCACCGCATCGAGGATCACTGCGGCGGGATCGGAGTCGAGGTCGTCGGCAGGATACCGTTTGACCCCGATGTGAACCACGCGATTATCCAGGGGAAGCCCGTTGTGGAGACCTCTGACGGCGCCGCCTCACGCGAGATCAGGACCTTGTGGGACGCGATCGCGGCCCGCGCGGCGCCCTGAATGCACACCTGGAGGAGAAGATGCCGATCTACGACTACCGTTGCCGCCGCTGCGGCGAAGTGCACGAGGTGTTCGCGCAGAAGGTAGGCGCGGCGCCGGCAAGATGCCCGAGCTGCGGAGCGGAAGACCTGGAGAAGCTGTTGTCGTCCTTCAACGTAGTGGGCGAGACGGCGCGCGCCGGGGGCACGACCTGTTGCGGCCAGGAGGAGCGCTGCGAGACTCCGCCTTGCTCAACCGAGGGTTCATGCTACAGGGGATGAACGACACCAGAAAGAGCTAGAGGAGTGAGCATTGAAGATCGCAGTTGTTTCTGATGACGGTGTGACCGTCAGCCAGCACTTCGGGCGAGCGGCGATGTACGTCGTGCTGACAGTCGAGGATGGGCAGATCCTGGCTGAGGAGACTCGTCCCAAGCTCGGCCACGGCGCGTTCGTGAACGTGCCGCACGGCGGAATCGATGCCCAGGGGCGTCGCGGGTTCGGCGAGGGTGCCCAGTCGCGGCACGAGCAGATGGCGGATGCCATCGGCGACTGCCAGGCGCTAATCTCCGGCGGCATGGGTTGGGGCGCGCAGGAGAGTTTCCAACAGCTCGGCATCGAGGTCGTCGTAACCGACGTCGAGGACGCCAGGGACGCCGCGCTGCGTCACGCCGAGGGGAAGCTGCCCAACCTGATGGATCGCCTGCACTGAGTCCGTTGGAAGCCAACCAATGAGATCGATCATCTACGGCCCCGTCCCATCGTGGCGGCTGGGCAGGTCGCTGGGAATCGACCTGCTCCCCGGTCGGGGAAAGACCTGCTGCTTCGACTGCGTCTACTGCCAGTTGGGTGTTACCACAAACCCCACGGTGGAGCGGACGGAGTTCGTGAAGCTTGACGACCTGGCCCGCGAGCTGGCGGCGGTGAAGGGTCTGCCGGCAGACTACGTGACCTTTTCGGGTACGGGCGAGCCGACTCTGGCAGCCAACCTGGGCCGTGCCATAGACATGGCTCATCGCGAGCTCGGCCTGCCGGTGGCGGTGCTCACCAACTCGGCGCTGATTTCGCGGGAAGACGTCAGAGAGGACCTCGCCAGAGCCGACGTGGTCGTCGCCAAGCTGGACGCCCCCGACGAAAACCTCTTCCGGCTCATCAGCAGGCCGCTTGTTGACGTATCACTGGAAAACGTGGTCGACGGCATCGCGCGCTTCCGCTCCGAAGGGAGCGGCACGCTGGCCCTCCAGATGATGTTCCTGGCCGCGAACAAGAGGACCGCCGGGGAGATGGCAAAGATCGCCGCCGCGATCGGC
>DAOUEO010000089.1:0-3244 GCA_034430455.1 Dehalococcoidia bacterium
ACCTGGGGGCGCATCCTCGATCCCTCTCGCGACGGGGAAGGCCACGGTGAACAGCGAGCCCCGGCCCGGCGCGCTCTCGACCGCGGCCGCGCCGCCCTGCGCCTCCGCTAGCTGCTTGACGATCGCCAGCCCCAATCCCGTGCCGCCGCCGCGCGCCCTCGCCGCATCGACACGATAGAAGCGCTCGAAGACGTAGGGCAGGTGCTCGGGGGCGATCCCCTCGCCGGTGTCCGCCACCTCCAGCGCCAGCATCCCCGCCGACACTTCCCGCAGCCGCAGGCTGATCCGCCCGCCTCGGGAAGTGTGCCTCAGGGCATTGTCCAGCAGGTTTCCCACGATCTGCAGCGTCCGGTCGCGGTCCACCAGGCACGGCGGCAGGCCCGGCGGAGCGACGACCTCCACTTCGACACCGCTCTCCCGCGCCCGCGGCATAAGACCGGCAACGGCCTGTCGCACTAGCTCCGCTACGTCGGCCGGCTCCCGCTCCAGACGCAGCTCCCCCGCCTCGGCCAGCGCCAGGTCGCGCAGGTCGGTGATTAGGTTGCTCAGGAGCGCCGCTTCGTCGTGGATGACGGCGGCGTGCTCCGCGTCGGCGGGTATGACGCCGTCAAGGAAGCCCTGCGCTGTGCCTTGTATCACGGATAGGGGCGACCTCAGCTCGTGGACGATGTCGGCGAGGAGGCGGCGGCGTGTCTCGCGATCGCTCTCTAGGGTCTCCGCCATCCGGTTAAAGGAAGCGGCGAGCTCTGCGGCCTCCAACGGGGACGTGACTGCCACCCGCTCGCTGAAATCGCCCGCCGCGATCCGCCTCGCCGCGTCGCGGAATCGGCGCAACGGCCGCGTGACACCCCCCACGAGCACGATAGCAAGCACAAGAGAAATGACCAGGGCAACGACGCCACCCACGAGGAGCGCCAGCCTCACCCGGTCAAGGAAGCGCTCCCCACTCTCGCCTCCCGGCGCCGCAACCCCCTCCTGCGATACAACGACAAGCGTCGCCACCTGCTGGCCGTTCGCGAACACGGGGATTGTCCGTGTGACTTCGCGTCCGGCCCCACCCCCTCCGGCAGCCTCCTCAGTAGCGACGGGAGTCTGCTCGGCAGGGGCGACGGCAAAGCTGCCCTGTCCCTCGGCCTGCGCGAAGAGCGGCCCGTCGCCAACAGCCGCGTCGCTCCGCGGTCTCCCTCCCCCTCCACTATCAGGGCCAGGCGTCCCGATGGGGCCGGGGCCAGCGGGGCCTCCTCCACCGGGCCCGCCCATTCCTGGAGTCGCATCCCCTGGGCCGGGACCACCCGGAGCTCCCGGACCGCGGCCAGGCGACGAGTCGGCGATGACGGCCCCCGCGCTGTCCTCGAGCTGGAGGTTCCCGGGCACGGAAGGAAGGGTCGAGAAGACGGACTGCACACCCTCCCAGCTACCATTCGCCGCATAGTGGTCGCCCAGATTCTGGGCCAGGGTCTCCAGATAGGCGGTATCACTGCGGCTCAAGTAGGAGCCGAACTCATGGCTGGCGGTCCGCTCGGCGACAACCTCGGCGATGCCGATCGCGACGGCGACGACCAGTAGAAACGATAGGATGAGGCGGGACCGCAAGCTACGTAGCATCGCCGACCTCCAGTCGATAGCCGACGCCGTGCACGGTCACCACGTAGCGTGGCTGCCGCGGGTCGGGCTCCAGCTTCTGCCGCAGGTTCTTGATGTGACTGTCGATGGCCCGCTCGTAGCCCTCATAGGTGTCGCCCTGCACCGCTTCCAGGAGCCGCAGCCGCGAATACACCACGCCGGGATGACGCGCCATCACGCGCAGGATGGCGAACTCGGTCGGCGTCAAGTCGATGCGCCGGTCGCCCAGCCGGACCTCATGGCGCTCCGGGTCGATGGCCAGCTCACCGATGACCAGCGGCGCGCGGGCCTCTGCCGGCCGCGCCCGACGGAGGACGGCCCGCACCCGCGCCAGCAACTCCTTCGGCTCGAACGGCTTGACCACGTAGTCGTCTGCCCCCAGCTCCAGGCCGACGACCCGGTCCGTCGGGTCGTCGCGGGCCGTGAGCATGATGACCGGCACGTCCGATGTCTGCCGCAGCGACCGCATAACGTCCCAGCCCGACATCTCCGGCAGCATGAGGTCGAGGATGAGGAGGGCCGGCCGCTCCCGCGCCGCCAGCTCGAGCGCCTGACGGCCGTCATATGCGGGGACGACACGATAGCCGTCCTTCTCCAGATAAGCGCTCACGATCTCCACTATCCGCCTGTCGTCGTCGACAACCAGTATCTTCTCTTTCATACCGCCTCCTGTCTGCTGCGGAGGTGCGACGACCGCCGCCACCAACATAGTCTACCCCACAACTGTGGATTTTTCTTGGAGAAGCTGTGAAGATTACACACTCCTTCCAATCCGCCGCCCGCCGCTCAATCTCCATCGCATCTCCACAGCGGCTGCACCACCGCTCCACACCACCCCGTTATCCTGAAGATAGACACAGGAAGGGGCCCCAAACGGGCCATTAAGCGAGAGGAAGAAGGAGGTACCAAGAATGTTGAAGAGACTGACAGTAGCGGCCGTTGCGGCGATAACGACGGTGGCGGTAGGAGCGGTGCTGTTCGGCACCGTGCTGGCGGCCGGCCCCGGCCCCAAGAACGGCAACGGCGCCGACATCGGCGGGCGCGACATCCCCCTGGCGGTCGCGTCGGAGCTGACGGGCCTGACGGAAGAGCAGGTCCTCGCCGAGCTCGAGGGCGGCAAGACGATCCCCGTGCTTCTGGAGGAGCTGGGCATCGACCTGTCGACCTTCCACCAGGCGGTCGCCGACGCGCGCCAGGCCGCCGTCGACGAGGCCGTCGACGAGGGCACGATCACACCGGAGCAGGCTCAGTGGATGCGCCAGCACATGACCCAGACCCAGGCCTCGGAAGGTCCTTACGGTCCCCAGTACGGTGAAGGCCGCCAGCTCGGCGACTGCACGGGCGACGGCGAGGCCCACCGCTACGGCGGGTCGGGCGAAGGCAAGAGCTGGGGCGAGCCCGGTGAGGACACCGGCCCCGACCTGGAGCACCGCTACGGCGGCTCCACCCGGTAGGCAGAACGAGAAGCGATCGTCCTAAAGAGAGAAAGGGAGGCTGGCAGCCGCTGGTCTCCCTTTCTTTTCAGATCGAGGGCCAGTCCCTATTGGGGCTGACCCGTGGTACGTGCGGAGGCGATGGCGAGCGGGCTGAGGAGCCTCCCGTCGGCGGGATTGCGGAGGCG
>DAOUEO010000090.1:0-14860 GCA_034430455.1 Dehalococcoidia bacterium
CGAAGATGAGCAGTCCGCCCATCGTCGGCGTGCCCGCCTTGACCAGGTGCGATGCCGGGCCGTGCGCCGAGATCTGCTTGCCCCAGCCGCGTCGCGCCAGGAAATCGACGACCGGCTTCCCGGCGATAACGGAGACCAGGAAGGCCGCCGTGCCGACAAAAAGGGCATAGACCATGATCAGTCCTCTAGCTCCGCGATTATCGTCTCCAGCGCCAGCCCCCGCGACGCCTTCAGCAGCACCACGTCGCCCCGCCGCAGCTCGACGGCGAGCGCCCGCGCCGCCTCCTCCTTGGACTCCCACAGCCGCACCGCCGGATGCCCGGCCCGCTGCGCCTCCTCGCCGATGAGCCGTCCCATCTCTCCCACTGCGTGGATGACCTCGGCCACCCGCGCCGCCTCTCTCCCTACGACGCGGTGCCCCTCCTCCGTCTCATCCCCCAGCTCCCGCATGTCCCCCAGGACAGCGATGCGCCGCCCCGGCATGTCGGCCAGGAGGGCCAGCGCCGCCAGCATCGACGTCGGGCTCGCGTTGTAGGTGTCGTCGAGGATAGTGGAGCCGTTGCGCCCCTTATGGACGTGGAGGCGGAGCTGCGCCCGCGTCCGCGAGAGCGCCTCCACCACCTCCGGCAGCGTCATCCCCTCCACCAGCCCCACCGCCGCCGCCGCCAGCGCGTTGTGCAGCAGATGACGGCCGGGCAGCCGCGTCTTCGCCCGCGCCTTCCCGCCGCCGTACTCCAGGGTGAAGGAGATGCCCCGCAGTCCGCTCCCTTCCAGCTCCGTCCCCCGCACCTGGCAGCCGGCCGATGTCCCGTACAGCACCGTTTGTGCCCGCGTCTTCGCAGACATCGCCCTCACCAGGGGGTCGTCGCCGTTCAGGAGGGCGCAGCCGTCCGCGGGCAGCGCCTCGACCAGCTCCGCCTTCGCTGCCGCTATCGCCTCGATGCTGCCCAGGCGCTCCAGGTGGGAGGGACCGACATTCGTCACCACCCCCACCTGCGGCCTCGCGATCTCGCATAGCAGCCGGATCTCCCCCAGCGCGTACATACCCATCTCCAGCACCACCCGCTCGTGCCGCTTGGTCAGCCCCAGCAGTGTCAGGGGCAGGCCGATCTCGTTGTTATAGTTGGCCGCGTTCTTGAGCACCTTGAAGCGATGCCCCAGGACGGAGGCGGCTATCTCCTTCGTCGTCGTCTTGCCGACGCTGCCCGTAACGGCTATCACCCGCGCCTCCGCCTGCCGACGTCGCCGGCCGGCCGCCAGCCGCTGCAGGGCAGCGAGCGTATCCTTCACCCGGTACTGCGCCACCCCTTCCGGCGGCGCGGCGGCGAGATGCTCTACCAGGAGGCCGCGCGCTCCCCGCGCCAGGGCGTCGGCCAGGAAATCGTGGCCGTCGTGGTGCTCGCCGCGCAGGGCCACAAACAAGTCGCCCGGCCCCACCTGCTGGGAGTCGGTGACCACCCGCCGGAAGCCCCTCGCGACCTCTCCCGCCCGCTCCAGCAGGACCGGTCGCAGGCTGCTCTCTACCTCCGCCGCCCTGATCATCTTCCCACCTCAAACGAAGGGTCAGCCGCCCTGCCGCACCATCTCGGGTGCATCGGGCCTGATGCCCAGATAAGTAAGGATCTGAGGGGCCAGCGCGGCGAAGACGGGGGCCGCCACCGTTCCGCCCAGGGTGTCATTCTGGGGCTCGTCGATCTTTATCAGCACGATCATCTGCGGGTCGTCGGCGGGAACGAAGCCCACGAAAGAGGCGATGGTGATGTCGGGGGCGTAGCCTCCCCCCATCGATATGAAGCTGGTTCCCGTCTTCCCGGCCACGTGATAGTCGGCGACGTGAGCCATATGGGAAGGGTTGCCCTCCACCACCTCCTGCATCATCCCCCGCAGCGTCCTCGCCGTAGACTCCGAGATCACCCTCCGCACCGCCACCGGCTTGAAGACGCGGTTCTCCTGGGGGCTGACGATCTCCTGGACGATGTACGGCTGGACGAGCTGGCCGCCGTTGGCGATCGTCGCCACCGCCGTGATCATCTGGAGGGGCGTGACACTTATCCCCTGGCCGAAGGAGTTCGTCGCCAGGTCGACGGGGTACCACTCCGGGTCGTCGCTCGTCCGCACCCATCCCGCCGCCTCGCCGCCGAGCCTCACGTGTGTCGGCTCGCCGAAGCCAAACCGCTTGATGTACTCGTAGAAGCGCTCGGGCCCGATCTGCTCGGACACCCATACCGCCCCCGTGTTGAGGCTCTTCTGGAGCACCTGCGTCATCGTCTGGGTGCCGTTGGCGGAGAAATCCCAGTTGACGATTTCGCCCCCCGGCACCGACGCTACGCCGGTATCGACGTAGGTAGTGTTGGGAGTCACCAGGCCCAGGTCGACGGCCGTCGCCATCGTCACCACCTTCATCACCGACCCGGGCTCGTAGAGGTCGGTCACCGCCCGGTTGCGGTACAGTTCCATCCGCCCTTCGTCGTCTAGGTTGAGTTCGCTCAGCTTGAAGCTGGGGCGACTCGCCGTCGCCAGTATCGCCCCCGTGTTCGGGTCCATGACGATGATCGTTCCGCCGCTGGCGCCCCGCGCCTCGATGGTCGCGTCCAACTGCTGCTCCGTGATGCGCTGGATGTAGCGGTCGATGGTCAGCTTCACGTCGGCGCTGGGCTGGGGCTTCTCCAACCGCCGGTAGCCGAAGGGGATGGGGTTGCCCAGGCTGTCCCGCTCGAAATAGAGGGTGCCGGGGACGCCTCCCAGCTCCTCCTGGAGGTCGGCCTCCAGCCCCGCCAGCCCTACCTTGTCGCGTCCCAGGAAGCCTAGCAGACCAGAGGCCAGGTCGCCCTCCGGATAGAACCGCTTGAGGCTCGGGCTCGCCTTGACCCCCGGCGGACCCAGGGCCACTATCTTCTGCCCCAGGTCATAGTCCAGCCCGCTGGCGAGCAGATAGTCGCCCTCCGTCTCCGGCCCCAGGGCGCCCAGGATCTCCTCCGGGGCGCGGTTCAGCAGCGGTGAGAGGGCCTCGGCGCTGTTGCGCGCCCGCTCCTCGTCCTGCCAGAT
The DNA here is from genome assembly GCA_034430455.1 of Dehalococcoidia bacterium. GTDB lineage: Bacteria > Chloroflexota > Dehalococcoidia > DSTF01 > JALHUB01 > DAOUEO01. Next base: position 3,046 of record DAOUEO010000090.1, read on the forward strand.
CTCGCGGTCGATGAAGATATCGTAGGTGTCGAGGGCAAGTGCCAGGGGAAAGCCGTTTCGGTCAAGGATGGCGCCCCGCGGTGGCAGCACCTTCTCGATGCCCAGGTGCTCGTCCTCCGCCTCCACCGCGTAGTGCCCGTGGCTGATTATCTGGAGATGGGCGAGACGCCCTACGAGGACGGTGGTGCATACCAGGAAGAGGAACCCCATCAGGAGGAGCCGCCAGGAGACACGGGCTACCCTTACGGGCATCTTCAGAGTCCTCGCAGACTATCGGTGCTGTCCCCTGCACCCGCCGAGCCGAGGTGGGGGACGTGCTCACTGCCGGGCTAGTGGAAGGGCAGGAGTCGGAGCAGCCTCTGCTGCCAGGAACCCGCCTTCGGGGTCGACTCCGCGACCTCCGGGAAATAGCGCTGTGGGATGAGTTGCTGCGCCGGCGGTTGCGTGTGAACCTCCAGTGTCTCCACCTCGACCGGGGCCACCATACCCAGCCGCCACCGCGCCTCGCTCTCGATCCGCTCCATGGAGGTCAGGGCCGCGACCTCCGCCTCCAACTGATGCACCTGCGCCTGTCGCGCCAGCCGTTCCTGCTCGAGGCCCCTCAGACTGTAGCCCGTGGAGGTCACGCCGCTCGTCTGGATGACCTGCAACAGCCCCACCAGCGCGATGACTGAGAACGCCCCCAGGAGCACCGGTCGCAGGCTCAGGGGCTGCGACAGAGGCCGGGATAGCGGTCGCGGTATCAGACGATCGAGTGCGGACATGGCTCGCTTTCCTGCCCCTGCTGACCTGTGCTACGCTAGAGCCGTTCCGCTGCCCTGAGCCGGGCGCTCCGGGAGCGCGGGTTTATCGCCACCTCGAGAACGGAGGGTCGTATCGCCTTCCGCGTTTGCAGGCGAAGGGTCGCCCGGTGGTCGCAGGTGCAGACGGGTGTAGCGGGAGGGCAGATGCAGTCCCTGGACTCCCGCCGGAGGAAGTTCTTGACCAGGCGGTCCTCCAGGGAGTGGTAGGCGATAATCGCCAGTCTGGTGCCGGAGTGGTCGAGCAGGCCGTGGGTCACGTCTAACGCGGCAGCTAAGTGGGCTAGCTCTTGGTTAACCGCTATTCGGAGGGCTAAGAACGTCCTGGTGGCGGGGTGGATAACGCTTTGGCCTCTCCTGCCCACGGCCTGCTCGACGACTCTGGCCAACTGGGTGGTGGTGAGGATTGGTCGCTGCTCTACGATGCAGCGGGCGATGCGGCGGCTCCGGCGCTCTTCACCAAAGCGCCAGAGGATCTCCGCCAACTCTTCCTCCCGGTACCCGTTGACAAGTTCGGCTGCGGTGAGCTTCCCTTGAGGACTAAAACGCATGTCTAGCGGTCCTTCTCGGTTGAAGCTGAACCCCCGTCTGCCCTGCTCCAACTGGAACGAGGACACGCCAAGGTCCAGCAAGATCCCATCGATGGGCCCGAAGCCCTCACGGCGACAGATTTCGCCCGCCTCCTCGTAGCTCCCCTCCACCAGCCTTACCCGGTCGCCGTAGGGGAGTAGGCGCTCGCGGGCCACCGCCAGCGCCTCCCCATCCCGGTCAATGCCCAGCAAATTGCCCCCGGGCGAGGCCATCTCCAGGATCGCCTCGGCGTGGCCACCTTCGCCGACCGTGAAGTCGACGTAGCGTCCTCCCGGCCTCACCCCCAGGGCCTCGATAACCTCCGCTACCATCACGGGAACGTGAATCGCTGTCATCATCACTACGGTCATGGCCGCTCTTCCATGGACTCGAGGTCAACCTCGTACTCTTGCTCTATCGCCTCCTGCTCAGCGGCCCAGCGCTCGGGGTTCCATATCTCCAGGCACTCCCCACGGCCGACGACGAGGAGCGACCCGTTCAGGTCGCCGTGCTGCCGCAGCCGGGGCGGCAGGAGGATCCGCCCCTGTCCATCGAGTTCCACATCCAGCGAGCGGCCGAAGAACCCCCGCCGAAGTCGGCGCGCCTTCTTGCGCGTCGCCCGCTGCCGGAGAAGGAACTCCGCCTCGCCCTCATAGGAGTCTGTGGTGTATACTTCAATGCAGCCGTCCTGTCCCTCGGTGAGGATGGCGCCGTTGCTGAACGTCGCTCGATAGCGGGCTGGGATCGGGATCCGTCCCCGGTTGTCGATCGTGTACTCGAAGGTGCCGCGAAAGACCATGCGAAATCCCCGCCCGAAATGGCTGTTGCGGTGGACAGGTTAACCACTTTTCCCCACAACACGCCACATCTTACCACAGTTCGCCCTATTGTCAAGGGTTTTCGGCGCGGGTTTGTGCGCATTTTTTCGGAACCTCGCCGGAGCTTTCCCTTGGCCGGGGGCACATGCTAAGATGATTGCTTGTTGAGAGGGGATGGGATGACCGTTCGCGTAGCGATCCTCACCGTCAGCGACAAGGCCTCCCGCGGCCGGCGCGACGACACCAGCGGCCCTGCCATCAAGGAGATGCTCGCGGCCATCGACGCCGTGGTGGAGCGCCATGCCGTCGTGCCCGATGAGGTCGACGAGATCGCTTCCCACCTCCGTCAGTGGTCCGACGAGGGCGCGCTGGACATCATCCTCACCACCGGCGGCACCGGCCTCGCCCCTCGCGACGTAACGCCGGAAGCGACCCTCTCCGTCATCGACCGCGTCGTGCCGGGTATCCCCGAGGCGATGCGTCAGGAAGGGATCCGTCACACACCCCGCGCGATCCTCAGCCGCGCCGTCGCGGGAGTGCGCGGCGAGACCCTGATCATCAACCTTCCCGGGAGCGAGAGGGCGGTCAGGGAGGGCCTTGCCTGTCTGATACCGGTGCTCGAGCACGCCGTCGAGACCATCAAGGGCCTCGTCGGCGACCATGCGCCGCTGCCGCCGGCTCCGGCCAGGGGGTGAGCGAAAGTGCGGTTCGACATCCTTACCCTCTTCCCGGAGATGTTCGGCGGGCCCCTGCAGGCGGGCGTTCTGGGTAGGGCGATCGAGGCGGGCCTGCTTCAAGTCCACATCCACAACATCCGCGACTACGCCGAGGACAAACACCAGGTGGTGGATGATTACACGTACGGCGGCGGGCCGGGGATGCTAATGAAAGCCGAGCCCCTCTTCGGGGCGGTTGAGGCGGTGACAGCCCTCGACTCGCCGACGGGACGGGTCATCCTTCTCACCCCCCAAGGGCGGCTCCTCAACCACGACGTCGCGGTCGAGCTGGCGGGGGAGCCCCGCCTCATCCTTGCCTGCGGCCACTACGAGGGGGTGGACGAGCGGGTGCGCGAGCACATCGTCGACGATGAGATAAGCATCGGCGACTACGTCCTCTCCGGCGGCGAGCTGCCCGCCCTGGTCGTCATCGAAGCGGTGGCGCGGCGCCTCCCCGGCGTCCTGGGGTCGGAAAGCTCCCTGGACGAGGAGTCGCATGCCCAGGGGTTGCTGGAGTACCCTCAGTACACGCGGCCCGCCGAGTTCCGGGGCTGGGCGGTGCCCGAGGTGCTCCTCTCCGGCCATCACGCCCAGATCGCGGAGTGGCGGCGACGCCAGAGCATACTGCGGACCGCCCGCCGGCGTCCCGACCTTATCCCCCTCGCCGCCCTCAGCGACGAGGAGCGACAGCTGGCGGCGTCGGCAATGAGGGGCGAGCACTGAGCACTCATACATCTATGAAGGGTGGAGAACTGCCGTGGTAGACGTAGATTCCGTTGTCCAGGTCAAAGAGAACCCCAACATCGCCGACTTCAACATCGGCGACACCGTCAAGGTCAGCGCCAAGGTAGTGGAAGGCGACCGCGAACGCACCCAGGTCTTCCAGGGAGTGGTCATTCGCACCCGTCGCGGTGGCGCCAGCGCCAACCTCACCGTGCGACGAATCGCTCACGGCGTCGGCGTCGAGCGCACCTTCATGCTCCACTCGCCGCGACTGGAGAAGGTAGAGGTCACACGACGGGGCAAGGTCCGGCGCGCCCGGCTCTATTATCTGCGCGGTCTGGCGGGGAAGGCCGCCCGCATCAAAGAGAAGGCCAGCCCCCGCCCGGAGTAGCGTCCTGCCGCCGGTCCTCTTCCCACGACGCCCGACTTACGGTCTGCTGAGCGGGCGTGCCTCTTTGCCGTTCGCCTCCCGACTTAGGTACAATAGAAGATAGCTAACGTGCTGAGGAGCTTCTCTTGGCTGTCCTGCCTATACGAGTGGCCGGCGACCCCATCCTGCGCCAGAAAACCCGCAGGGTGAAGGTCATCGACGCCTCCATACAGAGACTGATCGATAACATGATCGAGACCATGCACGCCGCCCCCGGCGTCGGCCTCGCCGGGCCTCAGGTCGGCTCTCCCCTGCGTGTCGCCGTCATCGAGATGCCGGAGCAGGAGGTGATCGTCCTTGTCAATCCCGAGATCGTGCGGCGCTCAGGAGAGCGGCGGGTCGAAGAGGGCTGTCTCTCCGTCCCCGGCTACTTCGCCGAGATCAGTCGCTCCCAGTCCGTCGCCGTGAAGGCGCTCGACCGTCACGGCCGGTCGCTGCGCATCAAGGCGAAGGACGACCTCCTTGCCCAGGCGTTGGAGCACGAGGTCGACCACCTCAACGGCGTCCTCTACGTCGACTACCTGGAGAGCATGGAGCAGCTTGTCAAGCTGGAGCCCGCGGAGCAAGACCCCCAGGGAGCGACGAGAGAAAAGGGCCTGTGAAGCCGCCGCTGGCCGCGTCCCTTCTCCGCCGCTCGTAGCACATAAGGCGGATTCGCGTTATAGTTGTCGATGCGTGTTCACGAGCCCGCCCCACGGCGACACATACCCGTAGGTCGGGCGTCTCGCCCGACACGACGCTAGACATCGATTAGATGGGAGCTACCTAAGAGACCGTGCACCGGAGAATCGACCGTTTCCTCCTCGTCTTCATCGTCGTCCTCACCGCCTTCTCCCTGGTCACCATGTGGCCTTCGGAGCCCTGGCGCTATCTCCCCAAGTTCATCCCCTGGCCGGAGGGGCAGGGGATCAAGTTCCCCTTCCTCAAGATGGATGGGGCGACGATCGAAGGCGCGACCGTCGAGCGGCGGGCGATGCGCCTCGGCCTCGACCTGCGCGGCGGCACCCGCCTTGTGCTGGAGGCCGACACCAGCGGCCAGAGCGTCGACGATGTGGGCAAGGCGCTGGACAACGCCGTAAACATCATCGAGCGCCGCATCAACACCTTCGGCGTCGCCGAGTCGGAGATCCAGCGCCAGGGGAGCAACCGCATAGCCGTGCAGCTACCCGGCATTGAGGCCAGCGAGGCGATAAAGAAGATCGGGAAGACCGCCCTCTTGGAGTTCCGCGAGATCAGGACGGACGCAAACGGAAACGTGGCGGTCATGTTGGATGGCCAGGAGACGTTCGTGCCGCTGTCTTCGCTCAGCGGCTTTGAGAACGCCGTCTGGATACCCGCAGTCGCCACCGGCAAGGACGGGCTGGAAAAGCCTCTCACTGGCCGCTATCTGACCAGCACTCTTCTCACCGCGGACGCTGCGGGCCTGCCAATCGTCCAGTTTCGGTTCAACGATGAAGGCGGTCACCTCTTTGAGCAGATTAGTGGCCGTCTCATCGGCCAGCCGCTTGCCTTCTTCCTCGACGGCGAACCGATCCGCGACAAGGACGGAAGAATCGATGCGCCGATCGTCAGGGCCCAGATTGGCAAGGAAGGCATCATCGAGGGCATGAGCATCACTGATGCGGACTACCTGGTCAAGCTCCTCAGGGCAGGCGCTATGCCCGTGCCCCTCAAGGTGGTGCAGCAGGAGGACGTCGACGCCACTCTCGGTGAGGACTCCGTCCGGAAGAGCGTCATCGCCGGCGAAGTAGCGATGCTCATCATCGGGCTCTTCATGGTCCTCCACTACCGCCTCCCCGGCGTCCTGGCCAGCCTCGCTCTCTTCGTCTACACGACGGTAGTGCTGGCCGTGTTCAAGCTCTGGCCGGTTACCCTCACCCTGGCGGGCATCGGCGCCTTCGTTCTATCGGTAGGAATGGCCGTCGACGCCAACATCCTCATCTTCGAGCGGATGAAGGAGGAGTTGCGCATAGGCCGCAGCCTCGTCGTCGCCGTGGAGGAGGGCTTTGCCCGAGCCTGGTCCTCCATCCGCGACAGCAACGTCTCCACCCTCATCACCTGCGCCATCCTCTTCTGGTTCGGCGACCAGTTCGGCGCCAGCCTCGTCAAGGGCTTTGCCCTGACCCTGGCGATCGGTGTCATTATCAGCATGTTCTCGGCGATTCTGGTGACGCGCACCTTCCTGCGGATCGTCATCGGCATCCCGTGGGCGCGGCGAGCCGGCCTGTGGGGGTCCGACCTTCCGGGACGGGGCGCCATCGCTGAGCGCGAGGCGAGCGGCGCATCGACGGGGGGTGGGGGCTGATGTTCGACTTTGTCGGCAAGCGCAACTTCTACTATCTTTTATCGGTTCTGGTATTGATCCCGGGGGTCATCTCGCTGCTCATACCTCCTGCCCTCAAGCCGGGGATTGAGTTTAGTAGCGGCACCAGCTTTACCGCCCGCTTCCAGAATGAGGTCAAGCAGGAAGACCTGCGCTCCGAGATGGCCAAGCTCGGGCATCCCGAGGCGCGGGTGCAGCGGACAGGCGAGAACAAGTACCTCATCCGCACCGAGGAGTTGACGGGGACCGCGGCGGCGCCGGCGCTGGGGCCTGCGCCCGCCGGCGAGCGCGAGGAGTTGGAGACGGCGCTGGTAGAGAGATTCGGGAGCATGGTCGACGCCAAGGGTGAGGTAGTGGACCGGTTCATAGAGTACGCCTCGGTCTCGGCTGCTGTCTCCCGCGAGATCGGGCAGAAGGCCACCTTCGCCGTGGCGGCGGCGGCGGTAGCGATATTGCTTTACATAAGCTGGGCATTCCGCTCCATCCCCAATCCCTTCCGCTGCGGCATCGCCGCTACCATCGCCACCACGCACGACGTGGTGCTGCTGATGGGGGCTTACTCCATCTTGGGCAGGGTGTTCAACATGGAAGTGAACACCATGTTCATCACCGGCCTCCTCACCGTGATCGGCTTCAGCGTGCACGACACCATCGTCGTCCTCGACCGTATCCGCGAGAACAGCCAGCGCTACCCCGATCTGTCCCTGCACACCTGCGTCAACAACAGCATCCTGCAGACCCTCGGCCGCTCCATAAACACCTCCACGACCGTCGTCCTGGCCGTCGTGGCCCTGCTGCTGATCGGCGGTGTAACCATCCGGCCCTTCCTCGTGGTGATGCTGATCGGGGTGATCACCGGCACCTACAGCTCCATATTCATCGCCAGCCAGATACTCGTCACCTGGGAGGAAGGCGACGTCCCACGGCTGTTCCGCCGCGTCATCCCCAAGCGCGCGTCCGCCGTCAGCGAGGGATGAGCCGAGGCCCTATTCGATCTCTGGGAGCGCTTATCAGGCGAGCTTCGTCATCTCGACGGGGGATCGATGGGAAGTGCTGCGTCCGGCCGCAAGCATCTACTCCCTGGTTGACCTAGAGGCGGTCAGCGGCAGGCAATGGTTAGGGGTCAGCACCTCATAGGCGGTGAAGCTCGTCTCATCCGTCTCCTGGACGCCGTTGAGCCCCTTTCTTCCCGCCTTACTGATGAACGTCTTCGTCTCGCCGCCGGGGCAGGAGGCGACCAGCGCCGCCATCTCATTCTCGCGATGGGGCAGGAACATGAACACCGCCGGTGCGTCCTCTGTGAGCGGCACCACCGGGTTTGACATCACCTTGCCGTCCTCAAGCACGTCAAGGCGGGGCCAATCGCGCAGGGGAAACGTCATCGCCGGGTGTCCAAGCCCGCTCAGATACATCCTGGGCGCGCCGTACCAGAAGAGCCTGGTCTCTTCGGGCAACGTTCTCCCGTAGTCCACCACCTGCGCGGCCACCCGGTTGTTCAGGTCGCTGGAGTAGCCGCCCGTCCGGTATTCGAAGAAATAGAAGTGGATATTCGTTGCCAGGAGCGCGGCGACGATCACTCCCGCCACATAGGGACCGGTGTTCGGCCTCCACCGCGAAAATCCATCCGCTATGAGCTTTATCCCTATCGCTATCAGCGCCACCACCGCGGGAATGGTTCCCAGGAGCCTCTGCGATATCGGTGGATCCAACGTTAGGACGCCTCCGGTGACGACCACCGCACCGAAGATTGCCAACAGCAGGAAGTACCGTTCATCCAGGAATTTGTAGAGGGCATAGCCGATGCCCACGAGGAACGGGATCAGGCTCAGACGATCTACCAGAGGGATGGGTGCGCGATAGAAGATGCTCCTATCGGAGTAGCGCCAGAAACCGCCGAATGCGTGCACACTCTGGTCCCACAGTATCGTGATGGTGCTCTTGCTCGCGGCCTCCTGCTGGTCTATCCACCCCGACTGGAAGATGCCCACGACGCTGATTCGATCCATGAAATGGGAGTGATGCGTGAACCAGAAGACCCCCACAGGAAGGGCGGCTGCCCCGTAGGCCAGCGTCATCAGGCCCAGGCCGGGCACAGCCTGGCGCAAGAAGCTCGGCCGGCGCAGGACGGTGTAGCCGAAGAGCGCGAGAACTATCAAGGGAACCAGGCGCGCGGCGGGAGACAGATACAGGCCGAGCCCCATCACCAACCCGGTGAGGACAAAGTCGCGGGTCTTGCCGTCCCGGCTTGCCCTCCAGGCGAAGTAGAGCACCGACACCATGAGGAACGGGTCGCCGATGTTCTCCATCCCAACCCGGCTGAAATGGAGATGAAGATGATACCCCACCAGGTAGACCGCAGCCAGAAGGGCTATCGTTCTGCCGAACAACTGGCGCAGCAGCAGGTACAACAGCGGTACGGTGATCGTCCCGGCCACCGCCGAGATCAGCCTTATGGCGAATACGTTTATTCCGAAAACCTTGAGGAAAACAGCTTGCGCGAAGTACTGCATCGTGGCGTGGCCCTGCAGCCCCGACATGAACATGTTCTCCGTCTGGCCCTCAAGGACGTGGAGCGACTCACGGGCCAGCGCCGCCTCGTCCTGCTCGAACGGCAGCGGCAGGTGCGTCAGGATGACCGTGCGCACCGTCGCCGCCGCGACCGTCAGAGCCGCGACCGCCACCAGCTCCCAGCGATAGGGCCACAGCCGCTCCTTGAGAGCCGCCGGTCGCAGCTCCGACCACCTTATCCCCGAAGCGATCCATGCCACCACCGCTCCTACGGCGACCAGCCACAGCGCGAACAGGGGCCAGTAGTTGCTCGGTGGGGGTTGGGTGTTCGCCACTTGGGCGACCGAGAAGGAGGCGACGCAAGCGGTCGCCAGCACATACCAGACGGACGGTATCCTGTTGATTAGGATGCTGAGCCTTGCCCATCGCTCCCGCCTCTCCCCGATCGAAGGGACGATTGCCTGGACGACGGTGGCAAGGGCGAGAGCCGCCACCACCAGCCAGAGCAAGGAGGCGCCGGCCGGCATTGTCCCCTCATTGAAGCCGTAGCGGATGGCGGCGGCCATCGCCGCCGTCAGGGCGAGGAGGAGGATCATCCTCCGGTTTTCCAACGTCCAAGCTTTGGTGATCAGGGAAGCGTCCTCCTCATCGAGATCGCGGGCTGCCCATCCAGCGCTGATAGCTGAACCACGGCGCAGGAGCCTCCCACCAGGGCGAACTTCGCGAGTCGCGCCGAAAGCACCCTCTTGCCCAACCGCAGTCCGTCTTGCATCGCCTTGGCTACCCCTTCGCCGCCTCTCGTAGCACCCGCTCGTCTCCCACCCGCTGCGTGATCCGCTGCTCGTCCAGATGCTCCAGCAGCGCCTGCACGTACTTCCGGCTCGTGTCGAACATGTCGCGCGCCTGCGCCAGCGTCAGCCGCCCCTCCGCCCGGAAATGGGAGAGCACCCGCTCCACCATCTGCCGGTAGGCGGCGGCGGCGAAGGCCACGCCGCCCGCGACGACGATCAGCCCTTCCTCCTCCAGATAGGCCAGAAGTTCCTCATCAGGTAGATTATCGGTCGGCGGCGCGTAGGGGTTGGCGGCGAGCGCCTGCAAGAAGGCGTCGGCGCGCGCCCGCTCGTTCGGCGACAGCTTCACCTCGTGCCCTTCCAGCCCCAAGCTCGCTCCGCTCTCCTTCAGCAGTCTCTCCTCCAGCCATGCCTTCAGCGCCTGGTTGAAGACCCGGGAGTCGAGGCCCAGGCGGCTGCGCAACTCCTCCTTGGGCATCGCCCGTCGCAGCGGGTGCTCCCGATAGTAGGAAGAGACGGCCCCGCGCGCCTTCTCGCCCAGGGCGGCGAACCCCGCGCGGGTGAAGAGGAGCGACCCCTCTCCCAGCGCGACCACCTCGTTCTTCGCCACGAGCTCGCTCAGCGCCGCCCGCGCCTCCCCCTCCGCCGCGTCGGACAGCTTGAGCAGCGCCCCCAGCCCCAGCGGCTGGCGCTGGCTGAGGATCGTCAGCAGCGCCTCCGAGGGAGAGCCCGTCTGGAGCGCCGCCAGCGTCTCGACGGTGGCCCGGTCGCGGCGGCGGTGCCGTCTGGCCTGCGTCTCTACCACCTCTCCGCCGCCCAGCGTGTCGTTGGCGTCGCGGACGACGAACAGGTCGCCCTTCAGGACCGCGACCGGCGCGTCCAGCCTGACCTGTGCCCAGCCCTCCTCGCCCGGCCCCAGCTCGTCGCGCTCCAGGAGGCGGATCTTCCCCCACGCCTCGCTGGCGCCGCTGTGGAACGAGACGCGCGCGTTGTGCCGGATGGGATGCTGCAGCGAGGGCAGCGCCCGCAGGTGCACGTCGAGCGCTGTTGTCGGGACGAGCGTGCCCGGCAGGGCCACCACCTGCCCTCGGGTCAGGGCGTCGGCGGCGATCCCCGACAGGTTGATGGCCGTCCTGCTGCCGGGAGTAGCCTCATCGACCTTGCGGGCGTGGGTCTGCAGCCCCCGGATGCGCGCCCGCAGGCCGCCCGGCACCACCTCCACCTCCTGGCCGGCTCGGAAGCTCCCGTCCAGGAGCGTGCCGGTGACGACCGTTCCGAAGCCCGCCACGGTGAACACCCTGTCGATGGACAGCCGGGGCCTGCCGATGTCGCGCTTGGGGGGAGTCTTGGCCAGCTCGCGCTCCAGCACCGCCCGCAGCTCGTCCAGCCCCTCGCCGGTCGCGCCGGAGCAGGTCACCAGGGGGGCGCCCGCGAGCGCCGTCCCCTTGACGGCGTCCGTAACGTCGGCGGCGACCATCTCCAGCCAGTCGTCGTTCACCAGGTCCTTCTTGGTGATGGCGAGGACGCCGCTCTTCACCCGCAGGAGGTCGAGGATGGCGAGGTGCTCGCGGGTCTGGGGCATCACCCCCTCGTCGGCGGCGATGACGAGGAGGGCGAGGTCGATGCCGCCGACGCCGGCCAGCATGTTCTTGATGAAGCGCTCATGGCCCGGGACGTCGACGATGCTCACCTCCCGGCCGCCGGGCAGCTTGAGCCAGGCGAACCCCAGGTCGATGGTCATCCCCCGCTCCTTCTCCTCGGGGAGACGGTCGGGGTCGATGCCGGTGAGGGCTTGGACGAGGACCGACTTGCCGTGGTCGACGTGGCCGGCGGTGCCGATGACGTACATTGCGGGGCGAGTATAGCACGGCGCCCGCCGAGTCGACAGATGGGGGCCGGCCGAGGGGGCGGCCGCTGTCGCCAGGGGTTTGATTGACTGTTGTTTGGGAGAAACTTTTTTCTGGCGAGTCTGTGAGGGGTGGTTCTGGTTGATTGACCGCTCGTGCGGCGGCGACAGGCCGGCGGGATGGTGCTGTCGTGGGTCTATGATAGCAGAGGGGTCGGCGGTTCGTAAGGGAGATGTGGCACTGTGCGGCGGGCAGGCCCTCCGCGCCTCCCTCGCGGGAAGAGGTATCT
>DAOUEO010000091.1:0-13287 GCA_034430455.1 Dehalococcoidia bacterium
CATCTTCATCGCCACTGGCAAGGGCGACAACCAGGAGTTCGGCTACACTGAACACAGAGACACCAACGATGATCTGGTTCTCAATACGCTAGACGCGGTGCCGGTCTACAGCATCGTAAACACCTGGTGCCCATGGCACACGCCTTAAACCAAGGGACGGGACATCTGCCGAACCAGGGGGGTAGACAGAGAAACTGCAAGAAATGTATGATGCCAGCATGAAATCGCTGCTACGGCTTCTTGTAGGGCTGGTGGTCCTTGCTGTCGTGATGCTCGTCTCTCCGGGGAGCACCGGCCCGGACGGAGGCGTCGCGCCGGTCTCGGCGCAGGGCGTTGAGCTATCCATTGATACCGACATCAGCGACGGCCCCTGCACCGACATTGACTCGAATCTCTACACTTCTGTTGGTCAGTCCTTCCAGGTAGCCGTGTGCCTCAAGGACCTAACCATTGGTTTGGCGATAGTCGAGCTTCATGTAACCTATGACGAAGAGATCGTCTTGGCCCCTGAGGTGGCCGACGAAGGCCCGGGCCTGGATGACAACCCCGACGCCAACGCGGGCACCACCACCTGGGGAGAGGACCTGGGCGACAAAACTGACTGCTCCCAACGCTTCCTCGCCTACCCCAAAGGCAACAGGGGCTTTACCCCCGGCCAGGGCGAGGCATTCATGACCTGCATGAATCTCGCAGGCCCTTGGCCTATGGGCGAGAATGCAAGCGAGGGCCCCCTCGCCATCATAACCTTCAACGCCCTCAAGGAGGGCACCTCTTCCCTTACCCTGTCGCCGGCGGTGCTCGGTGACAGGTACGCAATCGAGATCGGTACCTGCAACCCCGCCGTGACAGAGCCAATGCCCTGCAACGACGCCACCATTCAGGTTCTCAAGGAAGGTCAGACCCCGCCCCCAGAGTCAACCGCAGCCGCATCCCCCGAGGCCACTTCCGAGGCCACTCCCGGGGCCACTCCCGGGGCCACTCCCGGGGCCACTGCCAACGCCACCCCCAAGGCTACCCCCGAGGCCGTCTCCGAGGACGGGGACAACGACTGGCTATGGCCTACGGTAATCGGCATCGTGGCGGCGGTGGTTGTGGTAGGTCTGTTCTCTCTGGCGTTCTACCGCCGGCGGCGCGGGCTGGCCCGCTAGCCACGGCTCCAAAGCCGTGAGGCCGACCACAAAGGCAGCTTCGCCCTTAGCCCTTAGGGAATGAGAATCGCGGCCCGCCCCGCCAAGGACCGAGTCAGGGATTTCTGACGCGTTAACTTTTTGGGGACTTGTGCGTTCTATTCAAATGGATTATTGTAGCCCATAGCTTGCCGGTTGAGCGGGCCGGCTTTGTGTGCCTATGGCCCGCGTCTGCATAGCGTGTAACAGGGAGGTAAGAGAATGTCGCGATGGTTCTGGGGCCTGTTGGCCTTTTCGGCAGTTGCGGTCGCCGTTGTGCTGGCTATTGCCCGGCCCGGCGTCCCAGGTGACAACAAAGCCTCTGCCAACCCCGATATCGTGGTCAGCCTCGACATGGACATCACGGACGGGCCTTGCACGGACATCGATTCCTCCACCAGCCACGGCCCGGGCGATGACTACTACGTGGCCATCTGTGTGGAGGGTCTCTACGAGGGCTACCCCATAGGCGTCGCCGCCTTCGACGTCATCTACGATGACACACTAAACACGGCGCCCGAGGTGGCGGACGCGGGGCAGGGCCTCGACGACAACCCAGACGTGAACGAGGACGAGTACGGCGACGGCCTGGGCAGCGGCTGGGACTGCTCGGGCAGCGGCGCGGCCTACCCCAAGGGGGACAAGGACGTCGACACCGGGCCGGGCCAAGGCGACGCCTTCTTCTCCTGCCGCAGCTCGCTCGGCCCCTGGACCCTGGGTGACGATGAGACGAGCGGCGTCCTCGCGGTGGTCAACTTCGTCGCCGCCGGCAATGAGGGCACCGACACGCTGGTCATAGCCAACGGCCTTCTCGGCTACCAGGACGCGACGGAGATGGGCACCTGCAACCCTGACGTGACATACGCCATGACCTGCACCGGCGGCACCGACGATAAGAGCGGAACACCAGCCCCGGTCACGCCCACTGTAACTGACACGCCTACCATCACTCCTACACCAACCATCACTCTTACCCCAACCATCACGCCTACACCGACTATCACTGACACGCCGGAACCACCCACTGACACGCCTACGCCCACGGACACGCCCGAACCTACGGACACGCCCACGCCCACGGACACGCCCACACCTACGGACACGCCCACACCCACGAGCACGCCCACACCCTATGCGGACATCGACAAGACCCAGGACGGCAGCGGCTGGTGCAACCCCGTGCACTCATCGAGCACGGAGTACGTGGGCGATTCCCACGAGCTGGCCGTCTGCGTGCACAACATGCCGGAACCGGTTACCGGGTTCATGCTCGCCATAAGCTATGACGATGAGTTGGACGGCTGCACCGAGGTGGACTGCGCCGTGGAGGGCACCTGCCTGGACGACAACCCCGACGCCAACGCCGGCAGCACCACCTGGAACGGCGGCCTCGGCTCGGGTTGGGACTGCAACATAGAGGGCGAGCCTGCGTGCGATGCCGTGCAAGCCGTCAGCGGCGAGGTCGCCGCGACCGCAGCCGGCGGCGGGCTGGCCATCATCTGGTGTGAGAGCGAAACGGGCACCCTCACATCGGGCCCGCTGGCGGTCCTCGACCTTAGCGTCCTCGGCGCCGGCACGGACAACGTCGAGATCGAAGAACTCTACGTCTCGGGCGATAGCGGCATGATGGGCGAATGCTCCCAGTCAGCGCCGCAATCGATCGGCAGCGCGGCCTTCGCGATGGATGGAGGCTTCGTGATGCCCTGCACCGGCGCCACGGACACCAAGAGGGAGGAGAACGGGCACAAGCGCCCGACCAAGACGCCGACGCCGGCGCCACCAACGGCGACGCCGGAGGAGGAGCCTACTGTGCCACCACCGCCACCGCCGCCTCCGCCCACGGCCACGCCATACGGCGGCGTGGGGCCCGAGATCACTGCTCCGCCTACGGGCAGCGGCCCATCCGGCGCGGGCACGACCTGGACGCTCTGGCTGCTCGCCGGCGCCGCGGGGGCAGCGGCCGCGGCCGGAGGGGTCTACCTGCGGTTCGCCAAGAGCCGGCGACGCAGCGGCGGTGGATAGGCAGCGCATCTGATATTGAGAGAGGGCGGCGAGCTACCGAAGGTTCGCCGCCCCTCATAGCCGACTGAGAATCTCGGCGCTTTGCCGTTGACTTAGCACCTTTCGGTGCGTTATACGTAAGAGCGTTAGTGTGGTCTGCGCGCCCAAGCCAGCCTTTAGGTGTCTTGCACGTTTGTAGGGTATCCGTTCAGCCTGCTTCGCAAGGTACGCTTTATCGCGCCGAGCGGGCGGGGTCCTCGTAAGCCAGGGCGCGCGGCCCTTCGAGGCAGGGAGGGATGCCCGTTAAGACACACAAGTCTGCCAGGAGGTAGAGCAAGGATGAAACACTGGCACTGGGTTTCCCTAGCGTTCCTAGCGGTTGTTCTAGCAGTGGTAGTTATGGCCGTCCCCCGGTTGAGCGGAGGCACAGAGCAAGCGGGGGCTCAGGGGATCACCGTGTCGCTGGACATGGATGCCAGCACCACGGACGGCGGGCCCTGCACGGACATAGACGCCACCGCCAGCCACACCACGGGCGTACCCTACTACGTGGGTATCTGCGTGGAGAATCTCTATCAGGGCTATCCCATAGGGGTCGCCGCCTTCCACGTAATCTATGACGACACGCTGAACCACGCGCCCGAGGTGGCGGATACTGGTAACGGCCTCGACGACAACCCCGACGCCAACGCGGGTACCACCACCTGGGGCAGCAGCCTGGGCAGCGGCTGGGACTGCTCCAGCGGCGGCGCGGCCTTCCCCAAAGGGGACAACAAGGCCGCCACCGGCCCGGGCAACGGCGACGCGTTCATATCCTGCCGCAGCTCGCTCGGCCCCTGGACACTGGGCGACAACGAGACCAGCGGCGTCATCGCGAGGATCCGCTTCATCGCCGACTACGAGGGCACCGACCTGCTGACGATAGCCAACGGCCTCCTCGGCTACTCCGACGCATCGGAGATGGGCACCTGCAACCCTGTAGTAGGTGTGGATACCGCCATGACCTGCGTCGACGGCGAGGACATGAAGACCGGAGAGCCGCAGCCCACGAGTACGGCCACGCGCACTCCAACGGTGACGAACACGCCTTGCCCAGGCGGGGTCTGCCCCACCCAGGAGCCCACACGCAGGGCGTGGACAAAGACGCCCACGCCGATACCGACAGGAACGCCGACGCCAGAAGGAGACGGCGGAGACGGCGGAGACGGCGGAGACGGCGGAGAGCCACCACCCCCGCCACCACCACCACCGGTCAGCGAGGAGATGCCGCAGGTCGTGCCGCCGGGCACCGGCAGTGGCCCTGCGGAGGGCATGCCCTGGCTGACGGGGTTGCTGTGGCTGATGGCCGGCGCGGGAGCGGTTTCTGTAGCTCTCGGCGGGCTTCTCGGCTACGGCAGGGGGCGATCGAGATAGATGCAGTTTGGCGGAGAGCGGCTCTCTCTGAGGTCGCTGCTCTCCCTGCCCTTTGCAGTCAAGGACGGCTATAGACCTTGGTTCGAGGCTCCTGGCTCGGTGATGGCCTTCCCGGTGCGGCCGGGCCCAACAAGCAAGGCCGGGCGATCGGGAGAGCGATGGCGCAGAAGACGGAGCCTCCGGCACCGTAGGATTCGAATAAAGGGGGACGTGAGCCGTGAAATGGACAAAGGTAGCACTAGTCTTGGTTATCCCGGCGCTGGCTCTTCTGCTGCTGGGGCAGAGCATGCGATCTCCGGCAGCGGAGGCCAAACCCACCGCCCTACTCACCATCAGCCAAACCAATTGCGTCGTTTTCGGCTCGGCGTTTGACTGGGACGACGATGATGACATAGATCCCAACGACGGCACCGCCATGTTCGATGACTGCCAGAACCTCGCGGTCGAAGGCGCGATCGGTCGAGTGGCGGTGATACTCGGGGGAGACGACGCACACGACCCCAAGCCGGAGGACTTGGCTCCGATAGACCGCGAAAGCGGTCAAATGCATGACGAAGACGGTATCATGTACATCGTCGCCTTTGTCACCAATGATGACCCGGTGGAGTTCTTCGCCGACGAGGGCAATTTCTCCCCCGCCCAGGGCGGGACTAGCAGGGCCCTCTGCGGCCCCGCCTCTGACCCGAATGCCGACTTCCAGGACGATGACTGCGACAATGACGGCAGCAAGGGCGACGGGGTCGTAACCGCAACGCTGCTAACCTCCGCCAACATGGACCGCGGGCCCGCCCTCGTCAGGGTGCGCCAGGGGATGTTGGAGATAGAGGAAGAGATCATCGTCGTCGGCGAGCCCTGGAATATCGAGATCAACGCCATGAAGCCAGCCATTCAGACCGGCGCCCCGAGCTGCATCCTCTTCACCGACACGCCGGGCTTCATGGCCGTCCTGGGAGCGCCGGAGATGGCGCCAATGACCGCGACGGTTACCGACAGCGACGGAACCGAGGTAACCAACGCCCTGGTCGCCTGGGAGGTCGATGACGAGTACATGGCGACCACGGCGAAGCCTTTGACGCCTACCCTGGAATCGGCCCTCGGCACTAACGCCCCCATGGTTCTCTGCGGCACTGCCGACTCCGGAACGGTGACTGTCACGGCGAAAATAACTGACGGCGCGGTAGAGATACCCCTGGGGTTGGACATGAACGCCAGGGTCGGGAAGAAGGACTCGGTGGAGGTCACTGTGCAGAGCATGCCAACCGACATGGTCCTGAGCGCCAGCCCCGGGAGCCTTGTCTGTGACGGCACTGCCACCACCAACGTCTCCGCCAACCTCACCGATGACGAGGGTAACCCGGCGGCCGACGGCAACCCCGTGCGTTTCGAGGCGAAGGCGCTGGGTACCGTATCACCGATCGAGGGCGCGTCGGCCGGCGGCGCGGCCACGACGACGCTGACCCCTCTCACCTCAGTGGCCGGGGGCGTGACGGTGAATGCAAAGATGACGCTGCAACCGATTGACTGGGAAGAGCTGCTTGACGATTACAGGCAGTTGATTGAGCCGGACCTCCTGGCTTTGCTGATACTTAAGGACAAGCCGGTCGACTGGAGGTATGTCTACGACCAGTGCAGTAATAACACGAACGACGACAGAAACGAAGACGACGACGTGGTGAATGACGGCTGCCCGGAAGTGGGCGACGAGTCAGAGACGGGCTCCGAGTGTCATAATAGCCGCGACGATGACGGCGACGGCTATGTCAACGACGGCTGCCCGAAAGTGAACTCCTTCGCCGAGACATACCTGCCCAGGGCCGACGAAGTATCCATGGAGAGGTCCCTGCTGGTAGCGTGCACGGAGGCGGCGCCTGCGGAGGCGGTGCCCGCCGCCGTGCCTGCCGCTGTGCCTGCCATCGCGCCACCGTCGACCGGCGACGGCGGCTTCCTGGGCCCGTAGACGGCCCGTCAAGCGCAACGAGAGATCAGAGAGTCCCCCTCCCCTGGTTGGGAGGGGGACTCTGCAAAGGGCGCTTGTCTAGACATTTTTGCGGGACAGGCGTTAACCTTTTCCCCCGAGAGGCGTTATAACAACCAGCACAGGCTTGCGTGCGGACGCGTACAGCTATAGCTGCGTCCGCTTCGCCTTGGGCTTGCGCGCCGGACGGGCCCCGCCCGCAGGGAGGCGGGTCGAGCAGAGAAGGAGGTGCAAGGACGAAAAAGGTTCCGCTGCGCTGACGCTTTGCCTTCGGCGTCGTCGAATAGTATCTCGGCCGAGGGCGACGCGGAAGCGAACGCAAACGTATCGGGACAAGGACTGAGGATGAACAGAGGCAACTTGGAAGCAACGAAACTAAGGAGGGTTCCTGAATGAAGAAGATCGTAATATTAGCTGGACTAGTGGCGGTGGCGCTGCTGGTAGGCGTGGCCGGGACGGCCGTCCGCAGCAACACCGCCCAGGCCAAGCCCACCGACGTACTCACTTTCAGCCCCCAGGTCTGCATCTCGCTCCTAACCGTGTTAGACGTAGAGCTTGACTGGGACGGCGACCTTGTCGTTGGCAAGGCAGACGGCACCGCCGCTGAAATAGCGGCATTGCCTGCCGACGTGGCCGCCCGCCAGACTGCCTGCGCCGCCCAGCTGGGCACCGCGGGGTACTTGGGGCTGGTCGCCCAATCCTTGGGCGCCGACACCATCGACGCAGACGGCGTCGCCGAGACGATAGCCCAGTGCAACAACGGGCTTGACGACGACGCCGACACTGTAGTCGACGATGGCTGCGCCACCGACTACGACGACCCGGACCTGTGGCAGGACCTGAACGACCTCAGCGGCGCCCAGCTCAGTGAGGACTCAACCGGCGTCCAAGGCGCGCTCTGGGTGCTGGCGTTCGTCTCGAACGACGAGAACGTCGATTTCGAAGCCGACGAGGGCGTGTGGGTCTCCAGCGGCACCTCCACCGCCACGTGCAACGCCGAGCAGGACTGCGACCACGACGGCGTTGAGGGTGACGAGATCGTCGTCGACAAACTCATAGGCAACAGCGTTGCCGACCGCGACGAAGGCCTTGAAATCGTGGTCGAGCAGGCCGGCGTCGACATCGTCGTCGACTACACGGTCGTCGGCGAGCCCGACGGAATCGCCCTGGCGCTCCTCAGCGACGAGATTGTGCAGGAGGGTTGTGACGCCGGCGACTGCTCGGATGAGCCCCACCTGACCCCTCTCGACTCGAGCGTCTTCACGGACGGGGCCGCCGAGCCGGAGAAGAACGGCCTACTCGCCACGGTAACCGACGATGACGGCACGGAGCTGGCCGGCATCTACGTGAACTGGACGTCCGACGACACCGACGTGGCCAACCTGAACCTGGACACGTCGATCACCTGGGCCCTGGAATCC
The DNA here is from genome assembly GCA_034430455.1 of Dehalococcoidia bacterium. Lineage (GTDB taxonomy): Bacteria > Chloroflexota > Dehalococcoidia > DSTF01 > JALHUB01 > DAOUEO01. The sequence goes on from DAOUEO010000091.1 coordinate 7,977, forward strand.
GGCACGATGGCGGCGAACCTGTTCTGCGGCGATGAGATCGGCACGGCCACCATCACCGCTGAGATCAGCGGCGGCGCCGACGACGACGAAGTCGACGTTACCGTCATCGGCGTCCCGGACGCCATGACCCTGAGCGCCAGCCCCGCCAGCATCGTCTGCGACGGCGTGAGCAGCTCGACTGTCAGCGCCGACCTGGTGGACAGCGAGGGCAACTCGGTAGTGGACGGCACCGATGTCCGCTTCGAGGTGGTGGCTCTCGGCATCGCCGACCCGATCCAAGCCACGACGTCAGGCGGAGCCGCCACGAGCACGGTCACGCCGCTCTCCGGCATGTCGGCCGGCGTAGTGGTGCTGGTCACGGTGTTTGACGCCGCGGACGATGTCGCGCTGGAGGGCAATATCCGCATCGACTGCGCGGAGCCAGTGCCAGTGGCGCCACCACCGGTAGCCCCAGTAGTACCCGAAGTCGTACCACCGGGCACCGGCGACGGCGGATGCCTGCCCTAGAGTGGGGCACTAACCAGTAAGTATCCTGACCTGGGGGTCCTGGCTAGTCCGGGGCCCCCAGGACGATCAATGGCGCAGGCAGGCATCGCTTGACCCTGCCACGGCGGACGGTACAATTAATCGTGGCGGCCCTCTCCCCGACGTTCCGTCGTCGGTGGAAGGGGCCGGCACAAAGAACAGAGGGTAACGTTGTTCCACGAGGCTCATCATGAACCAGTTTGAACCTTCCTCCGGACAGTCGGGCGGCCAGCCCTCCCCCGGTGGGGACTGGCGCCAGCGACTGGCTAGCTGGTTTCGCTCTCTTGCCCCTCGCCAGCGCCTGGCCGGCTGGTTTCACTCTCTTCCCGCTCGCCAGCGCCTGGCTGACTGGCTGCTCTCCCTCCCCCCTCGCCAGCGACAGGCGGTCCTCATCGGAGCGCCCCTCCTGGCCGTCGTCATCGTCGCCGTGGCCGTGACGGGGGTGGTCCTCGCCATCAGCGGCGGCGGAGGCGATGAGCAGGCCACCGCCAAGGCGACCGCTACCTCCTCCGCGCCCAGCGGCCAGGGCGAAGGCCTGCTGCAGGATGATCTCTCCCGGATTCAGAAGCTGCAGCAGGAGTTGCTCGCCCAGCGGGAGGCGTCCCAGGGGATCTCCGGCACGAACCCCGACGCCCCTGTGCCCGGCGGCGAAGGCGATCGCCTCGTCATCCCCAAGATCGGCGTCGACGCCCCCATGACGATGCGCGTCGTAGCCGGCGACGGCATCATGCAGAACCCCGAAGGCCCCACAGACGTCGCCTGGTACGACTTCTCCGCCATCTCCGGGCTGGGCGGCAGACCCGGCGTCGGCGGCAACACCGTCATCTCCGGCCACGTGGACTACCACGACTACGGCCCCGCTGTCTTCTGGGATCTGCAGAAGCTCGATCCCGGCGACGAGATCACTGTTCACCTCCGGGACGGCTCTGAGTACAAGTACTCGGTGGAGTGGAATCGGACTATCGACCCCGCCGCCATATCCTGGAACGATGTCGTGGCGGCGACCCCGCAGGAGTCGGTCACTATGATCACGTGCGCCGGCACCTTCGACAGCTCGACCCGCTCCTACGACCAGAGGCGTGTCATCTGGGCCGTGCGGGTGAGCTAGGTAGGACCCAATGCGCGCGGTCGACCGGCTGACCAAGTGGCTCCGTGGCTCTCCTCTTGTAGGCATCAGCGCCGCCGTCGCCGTCGTCGTTGCCGTGTGCGGTTTGGCGGTGTGGCTGCTACTCTTTCGGGGCGGCGACTCGCCCACCAGAAGCGACGTGCTCGCCGCGAGCGCCTCTCCCACGGCGACGGCAACACCCACCCTAACGCCACTGCCGAGCGCGACCCCCACCCCCACGGCCTCGCCACTCCTGGAGGCGGCGGGAGCCCCCGCCGAGGAAGGCGATAGCCACGCGCCGTCCGGCCCGGCAGCCGCAAGCGGGATGCGCATGGTCATACCGAAGATCGGCGTCAACGCCCCCGTTACGGTGCGCACCATGGGCAGCGACGGCGTCATGGGCGCCCCGAACGGCCGCTTCGACGTCGTCTGGTACGATTTCTCGGCCGCCTTCCCCGGCATGGGCGGCTACCCCGGCTCTTCCGGCAACGCCGTGTTCTCCGGCCATGTCGACTATCACCCCCACTACACGGCGGTCTTCTGGGACCTCCGCCTGCTGGCGCCCGGCGACATCATCGAAGTCTACCTCTCCGACGGAACTGTGGCCCGCTACTCCGTGCAGTGGAACCAGCAGATAGACCCCGCGAGCGACTTCAGTTCCTACTGTGGGGCCACAGGCGGGGCGAGCATCACTATCGTCACCTGCCAGGGGACGTTCAACCCGTCGACGGGGCAGTACAGCCACCGGCTGGTCGTGCGGGGAGCGCTCACCCCCTAGCGCCGGCAGGCCCGCCTCTAGCCACATCACCGAAGCTTCCCCTACAATGGATAGGTGAGACCAGAGAACCGACGGAGCACGCCGCATTGAAGTTCCGCTCCTCATCACAGCTAAAGTCGGAGCGCTTGAGCAGACTCTCCCTGATTGTGATGGCCCTGGGGATCGCCGCCCTCTTGGCGGCCGGCGTCCTCTTCGGCCTCTCGGCGACGGGGATAATCGGCAACGGCGGCCTCAAGTACAGCGGCCCGGGAACGGTGACGGGCTTCGGCTCCGTGGTACAGACGCCGGTGCCCAGCACCCCTTCGCCGCTGCTGCCGCCCCCCAGCGAGGCACCGATAGCCACCCTCGTCATCCCCAAGGCGGAGGTCGATGCCGCCGTCATCATCATGGGCTTGGACGAAAACGGCATCATGGAGTCGCCGCACAACGCCTACGACGTCGCCTGGTACGATTTCTCCGCCCGCCCCGGCTTCGGCAGCAACGCCGTCTTCTCCGGCCACGTCGACTACCACGACGTCGGGCCGGCGGTCTTCTGGAACCTCCGCCACCTGGTGAAGGACGACCTCATCGAGGTGCGCCTGACGGACGGGACGGTCTACCAGTACCACGTCTCGGCGCTGGAGTGCCTGCCGGTCGGCGAGGCGCCGATAGCCGATATCGTCGGCCCTACGCCCAGCGAAGTGGTGACGCTGATCACCTGCTGCGGCACTTTCAACAGCGCGACCAGGCAGTACGACAAACGGCTGATCGTGCGCGCCGACCGCGTGGTGCCGACCCCCTCCCCACCCCTTCTGCCCCAATAGCGTTCGCTGGAAAAGGCGACCCCGCGCTATGCTATAATACGCCGCGGAGAGGTGTCCGAGTGGTTTATGGTGCCGCTCTCGAAAAGCGGTGTCCCGCAAGGGACCGGGGGTTCGAATCCCTCCCTCTCCGCCACTCACACAAGCCAACCGAGGGGCGGCCTCTCTATCGCAGGGGGCCGCCGCGCTGAGCATCGATATCCTGGCGCGGAGAGGTGCTAGAGTGGACGATCAGGCACGCCTGGAGAGCGTGTGACCCTTCGGGGTCCGTGGGTTCGAATCCCACCCTCTCCGCCAGATATCACGGGAAGCGCCGGGCGCCGATACCATCCCCCACACGACATGAAGCCAAGACAATGGCCCTGCTGGGCCAAGACCGGGGTGCTGATATTCCCGCTGTTGGTGATCGCGGGGCTTGCGCTCTGGCTTCTGTCAGGGGGCAAAGCCAATCCCCTTCTCTGGGCAGTCATCCCCGCGATCATCTTCGAGGAGGCGCTGGAGGGGCACTGTCGGGCCGCCTCCGACAGCGTGCCGCTCAATCTGATGTTCCTGGCCGGCTTCTGGTTTCTTGTGGGGTCTCTGATCGGGATTGTCGGGGAGAGGATGAGGAGATAGCGGACAGAGGTCGAAGGGAAACGAAGACAGGGCGCGGACAGAAGGCGCCCTGTCCCTGTCTTCTCCGTAGACCGACTATTCGCGGCTCTTGCGACGCCGGCGCTTGGTCATAATCTCGTAGCGAAGGCGCGCCTCCGCCTCGCTCTCCGCCGCCCCCTCCTTGCCGTCCTCGACGGCGTCGCGCAGCCGCTCTCTGAACGACCGGTACATGGCCACGACACGCGCTATCATATCGCCTCCCGGCAACCCTCCGAACTGCCCCGTCACTGCCTGCGCCCTCTGGAGGGATTCGCCCGCCAGGGCCCGGCGGCGTCCCCAGAGCTCAGGCGCCTTCTCCTTTGCCCTCGCCCGCATCTCCTCGCCCTTGAGGGGCGCGAGCAGCACCGCCAGCGCCGCCCCGGCGAGCGACCCGATCAGCAGGCCGGGCAGAAGCCCGGGGCCACCCCCCTCTCCGGCGCTCTCCCCCTCCGGCGCTCCGTCGTCGGCGTCCAGCGCGCCCGCGCCGTCCACGTCCTCCTCCGGCGCCTCCTCGGCGGGGATCAGACCCTCCTCAACCTCGTTCTCATCCATACAGTCTGTCTCCTTGACCACGAGAGCGCTCTACGAGCCCTACCGGCCCCGCCTCAGGGTGAGGCCAAGCAGCGATGCTATGCCTCTCCTCACCCCGCTCACAAGGGCGTAGACACGGATTATCGGGCTGACAGCGGTGTCGGTGATGAAGGCGGTAGTGCCCCGAATGTCATCCGCCGTCTGCCGGGCGGAGTCGAGCGTGGGGGAGAGCTGTGTGCTCACGACACCCCTCATCACCCCGATCAGGCCGCGCGCCGCCAGGCCGACGACCAACACGACGATCAGGGTCACGAGGAGGACGAAGATGCCCATGATGCCAAAGATGACGATTATCAGGTCACGCAGCTCTTGTAAGTCCATATGCCATAACCTCCTAGAATAACGTGCGACCACCGCCTCCGTCCGGCGCTGGCGGGCCCGCCGTCGCTATGATACCGCCGCCCAGGACGCGCTCGTCCTGGTAGAAGACCACCGCCTGGCCGGGGGTTATCGCCCGCTGCCTCTCCCGGAAGCGGACCTCCACCCCGTCGCCCTCCGCCTTGACGACGGCGGCGGCGGCCGGCGTGCGATACCGAATCTTCGCCTCCACGACCGCCTCTCCCTGAGGAGGCCCGCCGCCGACCCAGCAGACATCCTCCGCCCGCATCCGGTCCGACAGCAGGTCCTCTTCCTCGCCGATGGTTATCACATTCTGAAACGTATCGATCGCCGCCACGTAACGCCTCTCCCCCAGGGCCACGCCCAGCCCGTGGCGCTGGCCGATGGTGTAGGAGGCAACACCCTGATGGCGTCCTACGACCCGCCCCGCCCCGTCGACGATGTCGCCCGGCTCCTGACCGATGCGCCCGGCCAGGAAGGAGCGGTAGTCGTCGTTGGGGACGAAGCACACCTCGACGCTGTCGGGCTTGTCGGCGACCG
>DAOUEO010000092.1:0-4550 GCA_034430455.1 Dehalococcoidia bacterium
ACCGACGGCTGCCCCGAGTGCGCGAAGGGCACCTGCCATCCCCAGATCGACTGCGGGCGCTTCACCGAGATCTGGAACCTCGTCTTCACGATGTACTACCAGAACGAGGACGGCTCCCGCACTGACCTGCCCAGGAAGAACATCGACACCGGCGCTGGCCTGGAGCGCTGGGCGAGCGTCCTCCAGGGCAAGCGCACCGTCTACGAGACCGACCTCTTCCGTCCCATAATCGCCAAGATCGAGGAGCTGTCTGGCCGCGAGTACGACACCGCGGACGATGCGACCAAGCGCGCCATGCGCATCGTGGCAGAGCACGCCCGTGCCGCCGCCTTCCTCATCGCTGACGGTGTCATGCCGTCTAATGAGGGACGGGGCTACGTCCTGCGCCGCGTTCTGAGGAGGGCGATCTACTTTTTTGCTAATGAACTGATTTGGAAGACCAATTTCATGCGGCCGATTGTTGAAGAAGTGATTGAGCTCATGTGGAGAACCTACCCTCAGCTCAGAGAGCAGGCCGCGATTGCCTGCCGCCTCGTGGCAATTGAGGAAGGGCGCTTTGTACAAACCATGGCGCGAGGAGAGGACACTATCGAGGAGTTGTCAATACTGGGGCGGTTCTTGGAGAGGACCTTTACCTTCGCAGCGGATAACCCCGTGAAGGCGGCAGCCCGGGGCAAGCCGTTGAGTCAAATGTACTCCTCAACTGAGCTTCCGGACGATATCAAGGTTGAACGCCTAACGGACAACCTAAAAGCTGAGGCGCTTAAGCCCTACGAACGACTGCTTGGCACCGAGTGGTGGAAAGCTCCCCCTGAGAAGTTTAGGGTGGCAGCCGGAACACCCATGGCTATCACAGGGGCAATCCAGTTCATTCTTTGGGACACGTTTGGCTATCCCACGGAGGTTACGAGAGAGGTAGCCGCTCGCCACGGTGTGCCGATAGATGAGAAAGCAGATGAGGAGTTCCAGCGTCTGTTAGAGGCGCAGCGCGAGCGTGCCCGCGCCGCCGCCCGCTTCGGCCTGACCGACGCCGAGTCGGCGGAGGCCTACGCCGCCCTCTCCCACATCCAGGCCCGGTTCGTGGGCTACGACACCCGCTGCCATGAGACCACCGTCGCCGGCATCATCGCCGGCGCTTCCACCGTCGAGAGCGTCCAGGAGGGCGACGAAGCGGAGGTCGTGCTGTTCGAGACGCCGTTCTACGCCGAGGCCGGCGGCCAGCTCGGCGACAGCGGCGAGATCAGCGGCCCCGCCGGTCGCTTCCAGGTGCAGGACACGCAGCGCACCGAGGGCGGGCTCATCATCCATCGCGGCCGCGTCGTCCAGGGGCGCATCGCCGTCAACGACGACGTCGTCGCCCAGGTGGACGCCGCCAAACGCCGCGATACGGCGCGCAACCATACGGGCACCCACCTCCTGCACGCCGCCTTGCGCCGGGTGCTGGGCCCGCACGCCCGCCAGGCAGGCTCGCTCGTCTCGCCGGAGCGCCTGCGCTTCGACTTCACCCACATCGAGGCACTGAAGCCGGAAGAGCTCGCCGCCGTCCAGCGCCTTGTCAACGAGAAGATCCGCGAGAACCTCCCCGTGCGCACCCGGCGCACCTCCTACGAAGAGGCGACGGCGGGTGGCGCCACCGCCCTGTTCGACGAGAAGTATACCGCCGAGGTGCGCGTCGTCGAGGTGTCGGAAGGGGAGGAGGACGAGCGCTACAGCGCCGAGCTCTGCGGCGGCATTCACGTCAATTCCACCGGCGAGATCGGCAGCCTGATCGTTGTCAGTGAGGAGAGCGTCGGCGCGGGCATGCGCCGCATCGAGGCCGTTACCGGCCGCGGCGCCGAGGAGTACGTGCGGGGGCATCTCGCCGCTTTGGATAGGGTCGGCGCCCGTCTCGGCGTCACCGGCGGCCCCGCCGAGCTGGAGCAGCGCGTCGATTCCCTGCTCGAGGAGATGGAGTCGTTGAACAAGCGCGTGCGCGCCCTGGAGCGGGAGCTGGGCCGCCACACCGCCGAGTCGCTGCTGAAAGACGTGGAGAACGTCGACGGCAGCGCCGTCCTGGCGGCGCGCGTGCCTGCCACCAGCCCGGAGACGCTTCGCGAGATGGGCGACTGGCTGCGTGATCACCTGAAGAGCGCGGTCGTCGTGCTGGGGACGGTCGTTGGTGGCCGTCCCAGCTTCCTTGCCATGGTAACACCGGATTTGGCGGCGCGCGGCCTCCACGCCGGCGATCTCGTCAAGAAGGTCGCCCAGGTGACCGGCGGCGGCGGCGGCGGACGGCCGGAGATGGCGCGGGCGGGCGGCGTGGAGGCCGCGCGCCTCGACGACGCCCTCCGGTTGGCCCGCAAGCTGAGCATGAAGGGCATCAAGGCCCTCAAGGGATCGTAGGGGATGCGTGCGCTCGCCCTGGACGTGGGGGACAGGCGCATCGGCCTGGCGATAAGCGACCCCAACGGCCAGGTGGCAGTGCCCCTGCGGACCTTGCATCGCCGCTCGCTGGAGGCCGACATCGCCGACATAGCGGGAGTCGCGGCGCGGGAGGAGGTAGAGGCCATCGTCGTAGGGCTTCCCCTCTCCCTGGACGGCGCTGCCGGGCATCAGGCCGAGCGCGTGCAAGATTTCGTCGTTCATCTGAAGGCCGTCGTTCGCCTGCCCATCGTGCTCTGGGATGAGCGGCTGTCGACGGTCCAGGCGGAGCAGCTCCTGCGGACGGCGCCCCCGCGGTCGCGCCGGGCCCGAGCGGAGCGGGACGCGCTGGCGGCGGCCATAATCCTCCAGGGCTATCTCGACAGCCGCGGGAGCGGCGACAAAGGCCCGTCTTTCGAGTGATATGTCACGACTTGTAGCAGCGATTGCATTCCTCCTGGCGCTGGCCGCGGTGGCCCTTGTCGCCCTGGTCGTGGTTGTCGTCCCCGGCACCATCCTCCGCGACGAGCCGTCCGAATTCCTCGGTCCCACGCCGCAGGCGGGGGAGGCGACGCTCATCAGCATCGAAGAGGGCGACGGCGCCAGAGACATCGCCGAGCGTCTGGAGAACGCGGGCGTCATCCAGAGCGCCCGGCTGTTCCGCGTGCTGGTAAGCTTCATGGACATCGAGGACGAGCTGGTGGCCGGAGAGTACGAGTTCAACAAAGGGAAGACGACCCTATCGGTCATCGACCGCATTCACAACGGGATCACCGCGCCCGTCATGGTGACCATACCGGAGGGGCTTCGCCTGGAGGAGGTCGGCGCCCTGCTGGAGGAGAGAGAGGTCGTCTCCGCCTCCGACTTCCTGGCGGCGACAGAGGAAGATTACGATTTCCCCTTCCTCGACGACCTCCCCGCCGGCGTCGGCCTGGAGGGCTACCTCTTCCCCGCCACCTACGGCTTCTCGCGCACGGTAACAGGCGAAGAGGTCGTCGAGCAGATGCTTACCGCCTTCGACGACAAGGTGGCGCCTGAGGTGGAGTCATCTGCCGAGTCCACCGACCTCACCCTCCACCAGATCATCACCCTCGCCTCCATCGTCGAGCGGGAGGCGGTCGAGCCGGAGGAGCGCCCCCTGATCGCCAGCGTCTTCCTCAACCGCTTGAAGCTGGGCATTCCCCTTCAGGCCGATCCCACCGTCCAGTACGCCCTCGGCAACGGCGAGAGCAGCGTCTCTCGATACGGCTACTGGAAGAAGACGCTTTCCAGTGCAGACCTGGCGGTCGATTCTCCCTACAATACCTACAAGAACGTAGGGCTCCCGCCCGGGCCCATCGCCGGCCCCGGCCTCGACTCCATCCGGGCGGTTGTGCGGCCCGCCCGCACCAACTACCTGTTCTTCGTCGCCAAGGATGACGGGAGCCACGTCTTCGCGGAGACGCTCGAGGAGCACCTGCGGAACGTCGAGCAGTATCAGAATTAGCAGGGCGCTGAAGAACTCTCAGGAGCGGGGGTACAGGGGGCAGAGCCCCCTGACAGGGGGCCTGGGGGGTGTCCCCCCAGACTTAGAAAACCGGGCCGCGAGCCGTCCTTCCGCGGAAGGACGTGCGACGTGGCCGAGGCGTCGAGGGGCTTTTTCAGCAGCCTGCTAGCAGCAGGGGGGGGTGGTACCGGTCCCATGAAGCGTGTCGGTCTCATCGGGTTCCCTCTCGCTCACTCCCTATCGCCGCTGATCCAGGGGGTCGCCTTTGCCCATCGCGGCCTCCCCGAGCGCTATGAGCTGTGGGAGACGGAGGCGTCCCGTCTGGAGGAGCGGGTGCGCGGCCTGCGCGCCGACGACTGCCTGGGCGCGAACGTGACGATCCCCCACAAGGAGGCGGTGATACCCTACCTCGACGAGCTGGACGCGCTGGCCGAGAAGACGGGTGCCGTCAACACGATCGTCAACAGGCAGGGGCGTCTCCACGGCCACAACACCGACGTCACCGGCTTCGCCCGTGCCCTGGTAGAGGCGGGCTTCTCGGCGCAGGGAAGTCGGGCCGTCGTCCTGGGCGCCGGCGGCGCGGCGCGGGCGGTCGGCGTGGCCCTCGTCGAAGCGGGGGTCGCGGAGATAGCCCTCAGCGACATCGTCCCGACCCGCAGCGAGG
>DAOUEO010000093.1:0-4398 GCA_034430455.1 Dehalococcoidia bacterium
GCCGAAGAGAACCTGCAGGCGCGTGTCCGCGGCAACATCCTCATGGCGCTCTCCAACAAGTTCGGCTGGCTGGTGCTTCCCACCGGCAACAAGAGCGAGATGGCCACCGGCTACTCCACCCTCTACGGCGACATGGCCGGCGGCTACGCTGTCATCAAAGACGTCCCCAAGACCCTCGTCTACAAGCTCGCGGAGTACCGGAACGCCCGCGACCGCCGGCCCGTCATCCCCCAGGCCACCATAACCAAGCCGCCTTCCGCCGAGCTGCGGCCCAACCAGGTCGACCAGGAGACGCTGCCCCCCTACGAGGTCCTCGACCCCATCATCATGGCCTACGTTGAGGAGGACAAGAGCCTAGCCGATATCCTCGCGATGGGCTTCGACGAAGAGACAGTGCGGCGCGTGATCCGCATGGTGGACAGCAACGAGTACAAGCGGCGTCAGGCCCCTCCCGGCGTCAAGATCACCTCCCGCGCCTTCGGCCGCGACCGCCGTCTCCCCATCGCCAACCGCTACCGCGAGTGGTAGCTCCATCGCCCTCGCTCAGGAGAAAGGCGTAGTGGGTCGATAATAACCTGGGGTGGCCAGCCCCGCGGTAGGAGGAATTATGACCGACACCGGCCCTCCCAACGCCCTCGCCTTGACCAACGCCCGCATCATCACCCCGGAGGCGGAGATCGAGGAGGGGACGGTCGTGCTCGCGGGAGGGCGCATCATCCAGGCCGACGCCGATCCGCCCCCGCCGCGGACCGAGACCCTCGACCTCCGCGGCCTCATCGTCGCGCCGGGCTTCATCGACCTGCACGTGCACGGCGGCGGCGGCTTCTCCCTGGCCAGCGACGACCCCGAGCAGCCCTACTCCTTCGCCCGCTGGGCCGTCGCCACGGGGGTAACGTCCTTCCTGGTCACCTCGATCGGCCGTGACCGCGACGACCTCATCCGTCAGATATGGGCCGCCCTGCCCCTCATGAACGGTGTGCGCGAGGGCGCGCGGCCCCTGGGCATCCATCTTGAGGGGCCCTTCCTCAGCCCCGAGCGTCTCGGCGCCTTCCCCCCGGAATGGCTGTCCGAGCCCAGCGTCGACGAGTTCCGGGCCTATCTCGAGGCGGCGGACGGGCATCTGAGCCTCCTCAGCCTGGCGCCTGAGATCGCCGGGGCGGAAGCGGTCATCGCCGCGGCCACGGCGGCGGGGGTGGTCGTCGGCCTCGCCCACAGCGACGCCACCTATGAGGAGGCCCAGCGCGCCTTCTCCCTCGGCGTGCGGCACGTTACCCATTGCTACAACGGCATGCGCCTCTTTCACCACCGCGACCCCGGCTGCCTCGCGGCCGCCCTCAACTCGCGGGACGTGACCGTCGAGCTCATCGCCGACGGTATCCACGTCCACCCCGGCGCCATGGAGCTGCTGCTGCGCGCCAAGGGTCTGGAGAAGGCGGTGCTCGTCACCGACGCCATCCCCCTGGCCGGCCTGGCCGACGGCTCCTTCGACCTGGGGGGCGAGATGGTCAGCGTGGAGGGCGGCGTCGCCCGTCGCGCCGACGGCACCCTCGCCGGCAGCGCCTACACCATGGACAGGATGGTGGCCAACGCCGCCCGCTGGCTGCCCGTGGGCCTGCCCGGCGCCATACGCATGGCGACCCTCAATCCGGCGCTCGTGATCGGCGTGGCGGAGCGAAAGGGGAGGGTCGCGCCCGGGTTCGACGCCGACCTCGCCGTCCTGGCGCCCGACCTCGAGGTGGAGATGACCTTCGTCGGCGGCGAGCTGGCATACCGCCGCCGCTAGCGATCCCCATCCCCCGGGACGGCGCTGCCCGTCAGGCGTCTTCGCTGTTCAGGCGGTCCACGTACTCCACCACCTCCGCCAGCCGGTTGATCACCAGATCCGGCCCGCTCTCTCTGGGGTCGTCCTGCCGGTACTGATGGGTCAGCACCGCCCGCATGCCCAGCGCCTGCGCCCCCAGCACGTCGGCCGAGACGATGTCGCCGACGAAGACGGCCTCAGACGCGGCGACGCCGAGCTTGTCCAGCGCCGCCTGGAATATCGCCGGATGGGGCTTCGTCAGCCCCACCTCCGACGAGATCACCAGCGTGTCCAGATAGGGCAGCAGCCCGTGCTCCGAGAGCCTTCTCCTCAGCGCCCTCCGCGACTGATAGGTGTTGGACACCACCCCCAGACGCAGCCCCCGCTCCTTGAGGGCGCGGAGCGCCGCCGGCGTCTCCGGGTCGACGGTGTAGTGGAACCCTGCCCCCAGTATCCAGTCGCCCATCCGGCGCAGGAGCGCCTCAGGGACGTCGAGGCCCAGGCCGGCGAAGCCCTGCCGGAACAGCTCCTCCGTGGGCGGTTGCTCCAGCTTGCCCTCCGACAGCCATGCATTCACCTCCCGCAGGAACACCGCCGACGCCGCGTTCCGCAGCGTCTGGGCGTCCGGCGCCGTCTCTCCCAGCGCCTCAGTCAGACGGCGTCTTACCCGGGCGTAGGCCGCCATCTCCCCGGAGTACTCCACGTCCCACAGCGTGTACCCCAGGTCGAAGACGACGGCGCCCACCTTCACGGCTCTCTCCTTGACACGCCTCCCCCGGACGGTATTGAATAGTACGCCGGGTTCGGGAGGTCGCTGGAAACCCAGGATAAGCGGTAGCGCTTTGCCGGTTCAAGCAATCGGGGCCGTCGGCGTGGAGGACTGGGCCGGAAGGTGCTAAGATAGGGGCGCATTCCCGGCGGCGCAGGGAGAGCCTTGAACGTATACCTCCTGATCCTATTGCTGGCGGCCGGCATCGCCCTGCTGGCGGCCGTCGTCCTGGGGACGTTGGCCCACCGTCTCCACATACCCGGCGTCTTCCAGGTCAACCGTGGGGACGGTGAGAGGCCGTGCTGGGGAGGCGTCGCCGTCTTCCTCGCCTTTGCCGTCACCCCCTTCGTCGCCTCCGCCGTCTCGAAAGAAGCCTCGGATCTCTTCTCGCCCAAGTCCGGCGACTTCCTCGGTCTCCTGGCGGCCTGCTCCCTCATCTTCGCCGTCGGCCTCGTCGACGATTGGAAGCCGCTGGGCTGGAAGCCGAAGCTGCTCGTCCAGGTAGCGGCCGCCTCCGCCGTCTACTCCGCCGGATACAGCATCGACCGGCTGGGCCTCCCCTGGGGCGCCGAGGTAGATATGGGGTTCGTGGCGCCCGTAATCACCGTCCTCTGGATCGTCTTCTTCACCAACGCCATCAACCTCATCGACGGCAGGGACGGCGTCGCCCCCGGCGTCTCCATACTCGCCGCCGTCGCCCTGGCCCATATCGCCGCCAGCTCCCATCACCCGACGGTGGCCGTCCTGCTCGTAGCCATGGCGGGGGCCGGCCTCGGCTTCATCCCCTTCAACCTTCCCCCGGCCGCCAGCTACCTCGGCGACTCGGGGGCGCTGCTTCTCGGCTTCGTCATCGGTTCGCTCTCCATCCGCGCCGCCACCGGCGCCACCGAAGCCGTCTTCATCAGCGTGCCCATCGTCGCCCTTGGGTTCCCCATCCTCGACACCGTCCTCGCGGCCGTCCGGCGCGCCCTCGACTGGAAGCACCCCTTTGCCCGCGACGCCGATCATATCCACAACCGGCTGGAGAGGACCGGCTTCGGGCCGCGGGGGCTGCTCGTCGTGGTGTACACGGTAAGCGTGTCCCTATCCGGCGCGGCGATCCTCATCCACCACGTCGACGTCTTCCTGCTGGAGATGGTAGTGCTGTTGGGGTTCCTCGGCTTTGTGGGCGTCCTGCTCGCCAGGCTGGGATACCTGGTGACCCTCTGGAACAGCCAGGGGATCGTCTGGTTGCGGCGGCGCTTCACATTCATGCCGCCGCCGAATCCCCTCGACCCGGGCGGCGGCCCCCGCGACGGCGCCTAGCACCCTCGATGGTCGGCCCGCACTTGGCGGGTGGATGGGCCATACCCATCTTGGAGTGGGGCGCAAATCGGCCTTCCCATGCCCAGTCCTTCTGGTTACCAACGGGGTTGCTTGACGCGGCCTTGGGGGAGTGCAGAGGGGCGAAGCCCCTTTGCCGGGGTTCAAGGGGTGTCCCCTTGATCTTCCGTGACCTCCCTAGGGCGGGTGGGTGGGAAGAAAGACGCCCATGTTACGGCGACGACGCCGGCGCTCCCCACGCGCACCCGGCGTCCCTTCCTCCCGACTACGCCCTCTGCCGCCCGATTAGCTGCTTCGCCTTGTTCAACGTCAGCAGACAGACGCAGCGGAGCGCGATCCCGCCCCCCACCACCAGATCGAGCAGCCATCCCCGGCGCAGGTACTTCTTGTAGTAGTGCCACATGCTGCGGTGCCGCTCGACAATGCTCCGGCTGGGCAGCGTCTGGCTGCTGCGCCCGATATGATGCGTTACCGCCGCCTCCGGGAAGTACACCACCTTGTAGCC
>DAOUEO010000094.1:0-12294 GCA_034430455.1 Dehalococcoidia bacterium
TCCACAAAGGTCCTCCCCAAGATACCGGAGCGGCTCCCCGAACTGGAGACGATCTTCGTCGTCGGTGAGGACGGGGGCGCCGCTGACCTCAAGTCCTCCTTCGGGGGCTTTCTGCGCCGTCTCCCGCGCGCCCGCGTGATGCCTTTCGCCGCCGTCGCCGCCGAGGCGACTACCGAGAGCGACGCTGCCCTCGCCGCCACGACCGTCCAGCCCGATGACCTGGCCTCCATCGTGTTCACCTCCGGCACCACCGGTGGCGCCAAAGGGGTCATGCTCACCCACCGCAACTTTGTCTCCGATGTCCTGGCCGTCCCCAAGGCGATGCCTGTGGGTGCCAGGGACAGGGTACTCCTGGTGCTGCCTCTGCATCACTGCTATCCCTTCACCGTCGAGTTCCTCCTGGCCGTGTTCGTGGGGGCGGCGGTCGTTCTTGAGAACGACCTCGTCCGTGTTCGGGACCGCATGGCGGAGACCCACCCTACCGCCTTTGCCGGCGTGCCTGCCCTCCTAGACCTCATGTTCCGCGCCATCCGCACCCAGGCCGAGACGCAGGGGCGGGGCCACACCTTCGACCGCGCCCTGAGGCTCGTGGCCCAGATCAAGGAGCGGACGGGCGTCAACCTCGGCCACCTCGTCTTCCGGGAGGTCCACTCCCGCCTGGGTGGAGGGATACGTTTTCTGACCAGCGGCGGCGCCGCCCTCAACCCGGAGACGGCCCGCAACTTCCACCTCCTCGGCCTGCCCGTCCTCCAGGGATGGGGCCTTACCGAGACGGCCCCCATCGTCACCGGGCAGCGCTTCTCCGCCAGCCGGTTTCGCTTCACCAACTACTACGAGAGGCAGGTGGGGAGCGTCGGGCGGCCCCTTCCCGGCGTCGAGGTCAACCTGATCGACGTGCCCGAGAAGGAGATATACGTCCGCCTGCATGAGGAGGGGGAGCTGACCGTCCGCGGCCCCAACGTCATGCCCGGCTACTGGCGGGCGGAGGAGGAAACGCGGGCGGCGATGATCGACGATTGGTTCCGCACCGGCGACGTGGGCCGCATAGACCGCCAGGGCAACGTCTACATCACCGGCCGCAGCAAGTACGTCATCGTCCTTGAGTCCGGCGAGAAGGTCCACCCCGACGAGGTCGAGGGAACGCTCCAGGGCAGCCCCGTCCTCGAAGATGTCGCCGTCGTCGGCCGCAAGGTGCGCGACAAGACGCAGCTCTTCTGCATCGTCTACCCCAACTACACCGCCGCCAGCGAGCGGCTGGTGAGCGCCGGCCAGACGGTGGACGAGGCGAACCTGCGGGCGCTCGTCAGGGCGGAGATCGACAGCCTGGAGCAGGGCCTGTCGCCCTACAAGCGGACGACCGAGTGCCTCATCACTGACACCCCTCTGCCCAAGACCCCGATACGTAAGGTCGCCCGTGAGCAGCTCTCCGATAGCTACCCCTTCGACGTGAAGCGCTGGGAGGAGAGCGCCGTCGCCCTCGTTACCCAACCGTGAACCGGTCCCGAGGGTTGTGAAGAAAAGTACTTATCAAACAGATCCATAAGCGGTCACCTAAAGTCTTGACAAGTCTCACCGATTGTTCTATGATAGTAGATGCCCCGAGTGGCGGAGCGACGAAATCTCGGCTGACGAAGCTGAGGGAACCGGAGGACGGAGGCGCAAGCCCGAGACCGAAGGGAAACTCAGAAGAGGGTGAAGCCGAAGGGACGAAGCGAGGTTACTCGGGGCGTTGCTTTGTCTCAGGCCGGCTTTAGCGTCGCGATGAACGGCAGGTTGCGGTAGATCTGCCCGAAGTCCAGCCCGTAGCCGATAACGAACTCGTCCGGTATCTCGAAGCCCACGTACTCGATGGGCACGTCCACCAGCCGCCGGGCCCGTCTGTCGAGGAGCGCGCACACCTTCAGGCTGGCGGGACGGCGGGCCTGCAGGTATCCCAACAGGTAGTTCAGCGTCATCCCCGTATCCACGATGTCCTCCACCACCAGGACGTCGCGCCCCTCGATGTTCTCGTCCAGGTCCTTCAGTATGCGGACGAAGCCGCTGTCCGGATTCTCATTCTCGTATGACGAGATCGCCATGAAATCGACCGCCACCGGCAGCGAGATCTGCCGCATCAGGTCGGCCATGAAGCAGACGACCCCTTTGAGGACGCCTACCAGCAGCAGCTTCTTCCCCCGGTTGTCCTTCGATATCTGGGCCCCCAGCTCGCTCACCCGCCGCTTGAGCTGGGGAGCGCTGACAAGCACGCGGTGGATCCCCTCGATGCTCTTGGAGGACGGCGGCCCGAAGCCGTACTTGACCAGCAGCCGCAGGTAGTCCCGCTTCTTCAGGAGCTTGACCGTCACATCGGGGAAAAGCTCCCGCAGCAGGCGCACCTTGCGGTTCTTGTCCGTCATCAGGTCTGCCTTCAGCGTGGTGAGCTCGATGTACGTGTCGATGTCGGGGAGATAGAAATCGGGGGTGAAGGCCTCCGCTATCTGGTCGTTTTCGACGCGGAGGGGGAAGGTGCGCGGCTCGTACTGCCAGGTGATCCCGTAGAAGTCGAGGATCTTGGCGAACTCCTCCTCGCTCTCATGGGCGAAGCGGGGAGGTGGGGCCTCCGCCTCCCCGGCGGTGGGAGTCTCGTTGTCGGCGGCGCTTGCCGGAGGGCCGTCTGCCTTCTGTCTCTTCCGCGCCATATCTCACCTACACCCTACTCCCGCCTGCGCGAACGTTCAAGACCGCGTGTTCGTTCTCACGACACTCACCCCGTTGCCGCTGGAGCGTGCTCGGCCCGTATGATGTCGCCCCGCGTGAGCACCACTCGTCCCTCGGAGGGGGAGTGCAGAGGGGCGAAGTCCCTTTGCCGGGGTTCAAGGCCTGCCCGCCGCAGGAGGGGGTGTCCCCTTGCACTTCTGTGACTTCTCTAGGGTGGGTGGGTGGGAGCAACCAGGCTCATGTTGCGGCCACCACGCCGACGCCGCCCATCGCTCACAACGCCGCTCAGAGGACGCCCTGCGACGAAACGCGGGCCGCCAAGCGCGCGCCGGCGGGCGCCTGCTTCCGGTTGATTTCTGTCCCTGTGCCTGCTAGTCTAGGGAAGCAACGCGACATAGGGAGAGGTGGGAAGCCATCGCTCTGCAACAATTCCGCAGAACCTGGGAGCTCCTATACCTTCTCACCGCCAGGGAGCTGAAGCTCAGATACCAGGACACCGTTCTCGGCTTCGTCTGGTCGGTGATCAAGCCACTGCTGCTGGGGCTCGTTCTCTACGTTATCCTCGGCCACGTGGCGAAGATACAGACCGACATCCCTCTTCAGCTCGTGATTTTGCCGGCGCTCTTCCCCTGGTCGTGGTTCCAGACATCGGCGATCATGGCGGCGCCCGCTATCGCCAACAACGGCAATCTGATCAAGAAGGTCCACTTCCCCCGCTACGTTCTTCCCTTCTCGACCGTCGCCAATAACATGGTGCACTTCCTGCTTACCAT
The DNA here is from genome assembly GCA_034430455.1 of Dehalococcoidia bacterium. Classification (GTDB taxonomy): domain Bacteria; phylum Chloroflexota; class Dehalococcoidia; order DSTF01; family JALHUB01; genus DAOUEO01. The sequence goes on from DAOUEO010000094.1 coordinate 3,471, forward strand.
ACCGATCATCATGATCTTCATCCTCGCGTCGGGCCGGCAGCCCAACTACACTTGGCTCATCGGCATTCCGGTGCTTATGCTGGTCGAGTTGGCGCTGCTGCTTGGAGTGGTGCTCTTCATCTCTGCCATCGACGTCTACTTCCGGGACCTGGAGCACTTGCTGGAGGTACTCCTGAACCTGGCGTTCTACATGACACCCATCATCTATCCGCTCAGCACTCTGGGTAGGTACCAGAACGTCGCCCTTCTGAACCCAATGGCCTCGCTCATCGAGGCATGGCGAAACCTATTCGTCCGCAACGAACTACCGACGCCGATGGACCTCTGGCCGTGCCTGGTCGGCATGGCGGCGGCGGTTTTGATCGGCAGTTTCGTCTTCGGCCGCCTGGAGAGGGGCTTCGCCGATGCACTCTGACGACGCGCTCGATGTCATCACCCTGGAGCATGTGTCCAAGCGCTACTATCTTCGCGCGCAACGGCCCCAGGATCTGAAGACCGCCGTCCTTCATCTGCCTTCCTTCCTCCGGGCCGACCACAGCCGCCGGCCCTTCTGGGCGCTCGACGACGTCTCCCTCACCATCAGGAGAGGCGAAAGCCTGGGAGTGATTGGGCCGAACGGGTCGGGAAAAAGCACCTTGCTCCGCATCGTCGCCGACCTCGCCCGTCCTACCATGGGCAAAGTCCGCGTGCAGGGTCGCATCTCCGCCCTCCTCGAGCTGGGGGCGGGGTTCCACCCCCAGATAACCGGTCGCGAGAACGCTATCCTCAACGCCGTCCTGCTTGGTCTTAGCCGCAAGGAGGCCGCAGAGCGCTTGCCTGAGATCATCGCCTTCTCCGAGCTCGGCGATTTCACTGACCAGCCAATGCGCACCTACTCCTCCGGCATGTACATCCGCCTCGGGTTCGCCGTCGCTGTCCACGTCAAGGCCGATGTCCTGCTCGTCGACGAGGTGCTTGCCGTAGGCGACACCGAGTTCCAGCAAAAGTGCTACGCCCATATCGAGAAGCTGCGGGCCGACGGCGTCACCATAATCCTCGTCTCCCACGACCTGGGCAGCGTCACCCGCTTCTGCGATCGGGCCGTGCTCCTCCAGCACGGTCGCATCCAGATCGACGGCGAGTCCCAGCCGGTAGTCCATGAGTATCTGTCCCGCATAACGCGGCTTATCGGCCAGCCCATTTCATCCTGAAGGACTGGAGGCAGCCACCCACATGATCAGCTTGGAGATCGACGGCACTCGCAGACACCGCGGAACGATCAAGGTCAGCAGGAGCGCCGGCCCCGGCGTCGCTGTTCTCGCCGGCCTCGACTGCGGGTTGCCCTTCAAGGACGACACGGTAGAGGAGATCTACCTTGACCACACCCTGGAGAACGTCCGCGACTTCCTCGGCGCCATGAAGGAGCTCTGGCGCGTCTGCCGGGCGGGGGCGCTCATCCATGTCTGGCTGGCCCACGGCACATCCACCTGGGCCTCCTCACGAAACCCCCGCCAGGTGAGGCCCTTCACCATCGAGACCTTCGACTACTTCGACCCCGAGAGGAACCCCAACTACCCGCCGGGGGCAACCTTCGAGATCGAGCATGCCAGGCTCTCCCTGACCACCCTCAGGGACGGGCAGAGGCCGCGCCTCACGGGGGGCGTCATCTCCACCGTCGTCGAGGCCCTCGCCAACCGCAACCGGGGCAGCCAGTACCGTTGGGAGAGGTGGCTCGGCTCCCTTATCGGGTTCGAGGAGTTCTTCGTCCTCCTCACCGTTGTCAAGACCGCGCCCTGGGCCGAAGAACCCTGATGTGGGCAGCGCTATCCGGGGACGCCCGTCTCCGCGAGCCGGGACCTGCGGTTGGATGATCGCCATGCCGGAGTTCGCCGTTGACCTGGGCTACGACCTGGAGGAGGACAGGGACTACGTCGTGAGCCGCGCGCGGGACCGGGACAATCGGTTCCTCGTGCGGCGGGCGGAAGAGGCCGTCATCCAGGCCTGCGCGGACGGCGAGCCGGGACGCGTCCTCGATGTCGGTTGCGGATCGGCCCTGCAGTTGGCGCGTCTCTTCCACCTGGGGTGGGATGCCTGGGGCCTGGAGCCCTCCCAAGAGATGCTGAGCGGCGCCGGTGTCGCAACGCGCGAACGGAAGGCCCGAGTCGCGCTCACGCGGGGGATAGCGGAGCGCCTGCCCTTTCGGGATTCCGTGTTTGAGCGTGTGATCTGCAAGGGTTCGCTGGATCACTTTGCCGCTCCTCAGGCCTTCATCAGGGAGCTCTCCCGTGTTCTCAAGCCGCAGGGCCGGGCCGTCATTGCCCTCACCAACTATGGGAGTCTATCGTCCCATTTCGGTCGCGTCTCCGGCGCCGTCCGGCATTCGCTCGGCCTTCCCGAGGCGCCGCCGCGCTTCCGCTATTGGGAGCCTCCCCCCACACACACGTTCAAGGGCGACTACCGGCTCGTCGTGGGGCTGGGCGGGCAATGGCTGGAGATGGAGCGCTGCTTCGGCGTCTCCCTCCTCTGGGCCATCCCGCGGTGGTCATGGCTTCTGGAGCGGCTGCCCTATCCCTTGGCCTGGACCGCGCTGCGGACCCTTGACCGTATCGCCTATCGGCTGCCCGCCCTGGCCGATATGATCGTCTCGACGTGGAGGCCGCGAAAACGATGAGTGAGAGCGCTCAACACCGCGATGCCCCTGAGCGGGGAGAGAGCCGGCCGAGCAGGTTCGAGAACGTCCGGGCCGACTACGACGCCTACCTCTTCGCCAGCTGGACCTGGATCCCCGACTTTCAGCAGCGCTCCCAGCTCTCCCGCCGCCTCCAGCGTTGGGAGGCCATCGTCTTCCGGGGGCTGTGGCCCTCCGTCGTCCTCTACCGGCTGGACGCGTGGGCCCGCGATCGCGGCATCCCCGTCCTCCCCCTCATCGCCGATGCCCTCAACCGTCTCCTCTTCGGCGTCGTCATCGGCAAAGAGGTGGAGATCGGCCCCGGCTTCTGCATCTCTCACGGGAGCGTGGTCATCGATGGCGTGACGAGGATCGGCAGAAACTGCACCGTCAACCCCTACGTGACGGTCGGTCTCAGCACCTCCAGCAAGGTCGGCCTCACCCTCAGAGGCCCCACCATCGGCGACAACGTCTACATCGGCACCGGCGCCCGCGTGCTGGGGCCGATCAAGATCGGGGACAACGCCAAGATCGGCGCCAACGCGGTCGTCCTCACCGACGTCCCCGCCGACCATACGGCCGTCGGCGTCCCCGCCCGCGTCATCCCCCAGCGACCGCCGCGGAAGGAGGGCGATGGCGGGCCCGAGGCGGAACCGTCGGCGGCTCCGGACGAAGGAGAAATCTGAGGAGATTGCCTCTGGTGGTGCCCCATGTTTGAGAACGTTAGGGAAGACTTCCGCGTCTACGCCAAGTTCACCGGCGTCAAGGACTGGAAGGGCGTGCCGGGCGCCTCCTGGATCAGCGAGACGCGGCGATTCCTGGCCGCACTCTGGCTCTTCCCCTTCTCCGCCGTCCTCCTCTACCGGTCCAAGGTCTGGCTCCGTGGGCATCACATCCCCATCCTGCCGCGCCTCTGCGACTGGGTGAACATGCTCGTCTGTCGGGTGCAGATCGCCGACAATGCCTCCATCGGCCCCGGCCTCTGCATCTCGCATGGCGAGATCATGATCTACGGGGAGGTCAAGGTCGGCCGCAACTGCACCCTCAACCCCTATTCGGGGATGGGCCTCGTCCACAAGCGGCGGGTATCCCATCCTTGGGACAGGCTCAACGGCCCCACCGTCGGCGACAACGTCTTCATAAGTGCTGGGGCGTATCTCTTCGGCCCCATCAAGGTCGGCGACAACGTCCGCATCGGCGCCAAGTCCGTCGTCATCCACGACGTGCCCAGCAACTCCGTAGTCGCGGGCATTCCCGCCCGCGTGATCGAAGAGGACGACGAGATGCGCGAACTGGTGGACGAAGAAGAGGCGGACTAGGCATCGCCTGGGAGGTTCTGATGCTGCGACGGCTCTGGCGGCTCCTGCGACCATCCCTGGAGGTGGTCTGGATCACACCGGAGCTGGCCCTGGGGCCGCGCTTCGAGAAGAGCGAGGCCGGCACCCTTGCCCGCGCCGGCATCGGCAGCGTCATCGACGTGCGGAGCGAGGCCTCCGATGACGAACAAGCGCTCGCCGGGCATGACATCCGCCTCCTCCATCTCCCCGTCGACGACAGGCAAGCGCCCACCCAGGCGCAGCTCGAGGAGGCCACGAAGTGGGCGCTCCAGGAGATCGCCGCCGGGCGCAGGATATACGTCCACTGTCGCAGCGGCATCGGGCGCAGCCCCTCTGTCACCATCGCCATCCTCCTGGCCATGGGCTACCCCCTGCCCGACGCCTATGACGCCGTGAGGCGCCGGCGGGCCTGGGCCACCCTGTCGGTGGGCCAGTGGGAAGCCCTCGAGCAGTTCGAACGCAGCCTCCGGGCGCGGCGCTCCGCCGGCGCCGAGGAGCGTCCCCGTTAGCCTCTCCTCCCTCTCACCTCCGGCATCTCCCTCGCGGCGGAATCCTCTCCTGGCCTCGCCGTCGTCCCGATAGGCGGCGGTTTAGGGTTCTTCCGCGCTCCCGCTGGGGTTTCTCCTGATTGAGCAGCCCCCTTCTGATGCGCGACCATTGTCCAAGCGACAGCCCTGCTGGTCGGCTGAACTATCCGATTCGAAAGAGAGACCTCAATGGAACTCGCTCGTTACCTGTTGCTTATCCGGAAGTGGTGGTGGCTACTGGTCGCAGGCACCCTGGCTGCCGGTGTCGCCAGCTACGGCATCAGCAAGACCCTCACCCCCATCTACAGCTCCACGGCCACCCTTCTCGTCAACCAGACGCAGGTTCCCGGCACCATCGCCTACAACGACATCCTTACCAGCGAGCGTCTGACCCGCACCTACAAAGAGCTCATCGGAAAGAGCCTTGTCCTGGAGGAGGTCAGCGAGCGACTCGATCTTCCCTACGGCCCCGGGCAGCTGGCAGCCATGATCAGCGTGAGCGTGGTCACTGATACCCAGCTCCTGCGGCTGTCGGTCGAGAGCTCAGACCCCGCGCTGGCCAGCGGGATCGCCAACACCACCGCCTCCGTGTTCATCGAGCAGAACACAGAGAACCAGCTCAGCCGCCCCGGCGACGTCAGCATAGTGGAGGCGGCCACCACGTCGTCTGTCCCCGTCAAGCCGCACGTCCTGCTGAACACCGTGATGGCTGCTGCCATAGGCCTTCTCCTGGCCGCCGGCGTCGCCCTTCTCATCGAGTACCTGGACGACACCGTCAAATCGCCCGAGGACTTGGAGGCGAACGGCCTTGCCTCCCTGGGCGGCGTCGCTCGCTTCCAACGAGCGAAGGCTCCGCAGGAGAACCTGGTGGCCGGCGCTGGCTCCCAGCGCCACTTCTCAGAGGCGTACAGGGTTCTCCGCACCAACGTCCAGTTCAGCACCATCGACCGGCCGGGGCAGACGCTGCTCGTCACCAGCGCCAACCCCGGCGAGGGGAAGAGCACGACAGCCGCCAACCTGGCTCTGGTCATGGCCCAGGCGGGCAAGAAGGTAGTGCTGGTCGACTCCGACCTCCGTCGTCCCTCTGTTCATCGCCTCTTTGGACTGAGCAACGAGCAGGGTCTGACCAACCTTCTCCTATCCACCCAGTCCAACGTCAACGGCTATGCCCAGCATACCCGCTTCGACAACCTGTCGGTCGTCACCAGCGGCCCCCTGCCGCCCAACCCCTCGGAGCTGCTGGCTTCGCGGCGCCTCGATTCCATAGTGGAAAACCTCAAGACTCAGGCAGACATCGTCGTCTTCGACAGCCCGCCCATCCTGGCAGTAACCGATGCCACAATCCTCGCCTCCAAAGTGGATGGCACCATGCTGGTCATCGACTCCGGCAAGACGCGTTCGCAGGCATTGCAGAGGGCCAAGGATGCCCTCGCCCGGTCGAAGACTCACCTGCTGGGGGCGGTGCTGAACAAACTGAAGCGCCGCGGCGGCGGCGGCTACTATCACTACTACTACTACCACTCGGCCGACGGCGATAAGAAGAAGCGACGCCGCCGGGGAAGCAAAGCCGAAGCCAAAGCGGCATAGGCGGGAGTGCCCACAAGGAGCCATAAGGGATGATGGCAAGGCACCGGAAGTTACTGGGGATTGGCCTCGTTAGTCTGCTGGCCTTGGTCGCCGTCGCCGTCTTCATCGGGTCGAGAGGGGGCTCGGAGGAGGACGAGAGCGACAGCTTTGTGGTCGCAACCGCTTCTCCCGTCGCCCCCACCGCCGTCGCCACCCCCGTTGCGGCGCCGCCGCTGCGCATCGTCATTCCCAGTATCGGCGTCGATGCCCCCATCACCAACAAGGGCCTGAGCGCGGACGGGGTGATGGAGGCCCCCAACGGGCCGGAGGATGTCGCCTGGTACGGCTTCACAGCGTTCCCGGGCAGCGGCGGCAACGCCGTCTTCTCCGCCCACGTCGACTACCACGGATACGGGCCGGCGGTCTTTGCCGATCTGAAGAAGCTGGAGAAGGGAGACCTCGTCGAGGTACGCACGGCCGATGGCACCGTGTATAGGTACGAGGTCACCCTCAGCATCTCCTATCCGGCGGAGACCGCGCCCTCTGAAGAGATTGTCGGGCCCACCAGCAGGGAGTTGGTAACCCTGATCACCTGCGCGGGCACTTTCGATCAGGCCGCGCGGCAGTACAGCCACCGGCTGGTGGTGCGGGCAGAACGTGTGTAATCGGAGGTGAAGCCGGGGAGTCTCCTGAGCCCGCGCGCCCCCACAGACAGGGGTCCCCAGCTCCACCAAGTTAAGAGAGGTAAGGAGGAAAGACATGAAGTGGTTCAGCTTCAGCCTCAAGGTAGTCGTTCTGGCAGTAGCGGCGGCGCTAATCGGGTCGCTGTCCGTGAGGGATGCTGCCGCCAACTACCCGCAGCCGTCGGGGTCTGCCACGCTCACCGGGTCGCTCAGCGGGTCGAGTACGACAGCGAGCGTGGGCGGGAGTACCGTGTTGACCCTGACGGTTGTGGACAGCTCCGGCAACCCTGTCGAAGGCAAGAGTTGTGAGCTGTACATCAGCAGCCAGCCCGGCACCGACGCCGCCGTCACCCAGGACAGCACTGCGACCGACGCGAGCGGTGTGATCACAGGGATCCTCTACGTTGGGACCACGCCGGGGACCGTGAAGGTCACAGCCAACTGCGGCACCCTCTTCGCGGGTTTCAGCGTTGTCGCCGGTACTGCTGCGGCGCCTCAGGCGCCACTGGAGCCGGGACAGATCACCATGCCGCCGACCGGCGTCGGCCCGCAGGCGTACGGTGAGCCCAACGGACTGGGCCTCGTCATCGCCCTCCTGGCCGGCGGGTTGACGACACTGGCGGCCGGATCGGCGCTGTTCCTGAGGGCGCGACGGGTGCGTAGCTAGCTGTGCGAAGCGGGACCGATGGAGGGGAAAGGATATCCCTACCGGTCCCGCCTCGCCTCCCGGCGAGCGTCGGAACAGAGACAGCCTGGGAGAACACCGTCGAGACCCTGGAGGTCGGGTGGTCCCCGCTGTGCCGCTCCGACGGCGGCGACAGCCGGCACCTCGAGCGGCCAGGACTGCCGTACCCTCCTACCACCGACGAGGGCCGGAGGAGAAGGACTTTAGAAGAATACTGGTGAGACTCAAGCGGCCGGGGCTCAAGCTGGGACTGCTCCTGCTGGCCGGTCTGACGGCGGCGATAGTCGGCACCCTGGGTATTCTGCACTACAGTACCCTCTATCAGCGGGTGGCGAACGCCAAAGAGCTGCTGCTCACGGCCCAGGAGTCCCTGCAGGAGAGACGGCTAGACGCAACTGCCGGCGAGTTGGCGGAGGCAAAGGCCCAGTTGACGGAGGCCGAGGAGGGCTTTCGCGATAGCCGCGATACCCTCCTGGACGACCCCCTGGTGTGGGCACTGCGACACGTGCCCGGGCTCGGCCGGCAGGTCTCCGTTGCCCAGGACGTGCTGGTCATGGGGACGGAGGCCAGCGGCATAGGGCTGGCTGGCGTCGGCGTCGCCGAGGAGTACAACGATGTCCGGTCGGAGTCGGAGGGCAGCATCACAGAGAAGGCGATGGTACTGCTGGACAAGGTCAGGCCGCACATGGCGGCGCTGAGCAGCCGCCTCGATACCTTGCTCGCCGAACGAGAGCGGATCGGCGACGGCTCCCTCCTGCCGCCCTTGAGCAGCGCCCTGGCTGAGGTTGACGAGCACAGCGGGGAGCTTGAGGAGTTGGTGGATACCTATAACCAGGCCGCCGCCTTCTTCCCCGATTTCCTCGGCTTTCGCGGGCCCCGCACCTACCTTGTCCTCGCCCAGAACAACGCCGAACTCCTGCCCACGGGAGGGCTCATCTCCGTGTACGGCGTCATCACCCTCCGCGATGGACGGGTGGAGGAGATGCTCTTCGCCGACGCCCTTGATCATGGGGGGGAGTGGCGGAGACGCACGGACGAGTACGTCGAGCCGCCGGAGCCCCTCAAGAACTATCTGCTCAAGGACTGGACCTGGAGCCTGGCCCTCTCCAACTGGTCGCCCGACTTTCCCACCGCCGCCCGCCAGGCGCAGTCTTTCTTTGAGAAGGGCGGTGGCCATCCGGTGGACGGCGTCATCGCCATCAACGTCAACACCCTGGAGAGCCTCCTGGCGGTGACGGGCCCCATGACTGTGGAGGAATACGATGTGACCGTAGACACAAGCAATGCCCTGGAGACCACGGAGGCCTTGACTCGAAGCCCCCTCGAGCCGGGCGGGGATCGCAAGGCCTTCGTGGCCCTCCTGGCTGAAGAGATGCTCG
>DAOUEO010000095.1:0-5435 GCA_034430455.1 Dehalococcoidia bacterium
GACGACTGGGAGCGGCTGATCGGGGCGAAGACGAAGCTCGTCGCCGTGACCCATATGTCCAACGTGCTGGGCACCATCAACCCGGTGAAGGAGATCGCCGCCCTCGCCCACCAGCGGGGCGCCCTCGTGCTGGTGGACGCCGCGCAGAGCGTGCCGCACCTGCCGGTGGACGTGCAGGAGCTGGACTGCGATTTCCTCGCCTTCTCCGGCCACAAGATGCTCGGCCCAACCGGCGTCGGCGTCCTCTACGCCCGTCGCGGCGTGCTGGAGGGGATGGACCCCTTCCTGGGCGGCGGCGAGATGATCAGCAAGGTTACGCTCGAGGAGTCGACCTGGAACGAGCTGCCCTGGAAGTACGAGGCGGGCACCCCCAACATCGCCGACGTCGTTGCCTTCGGCGCCGCCATCGACTACCTGCGCGGCCTGGGCATGGAGTCGGTGCGCGGGCATGAGGTCGATCTGGCGGGCTACGCCCTGGAGGTCCTGGGCCGGATACCGGAGCTGGTGATCTACGGGCCGCGGGAGGCGGCGGGCCGCGGCGGCGTCATCGCCTTCAATCTGGGGGACCTTCATCCCCACGACGTGGGCACTGTCCTCGACAGCTACGGTATAGCGATCCGCGCCGGACACCACTGCGCGCAGCCGCTCATGAGGCGGCTGGGCGTCGTCGCTACCGGGCGCGCCAGCTTCTACGTCTACAACCGCCGCCAGGAGATCGACGCTCTGGCGGAGGGATTACGAGAGGTCAGGAGGTTCTTTGGCCGTGCCACCCATTCCTGAGCCGCAACTGGACGACCTGTACCGGGAGCTGATCCTGGACCACTACCGGAACCCGCGCAACCGGCGGGCTCTCGACGACCCCAAGCTCGTGGGTGAGGGGTATAACCCGCTCTGCGGCGACGAGATCGAGGTCCACGTGCGGCTTGAGGGAGGCGTCGTCAGCGACATCGGCTTCACTGGGCGCGGCTGCTCCATCAGTCAGGCCTCCGGCTCGATGATGACCGAGGCCCTCAAGGGCAAGTCCCTGGCGGATGTCCGCTCCCTCATCGCCGCCTTCACCCGCATGATGACCGACCCCGACGACTCCGCGCCGCCGGCGGAGTTGGGAGACCTGGAGGCCCTGCAGGGGGTGGCCAAGTACCCGGTGCGGGTGAAGTGCGCCACCCTTGCCTGGCACGCGCTGGAGGAGGGGCTCAGGCAGCAGGGCGATAAGTAGGGCGCGGGCCCTGCTTGTGAAGGAGAAGAGAGACGTGCCCTTGCTCTCGGAGGAGCTGATAAGGGAGCGGCTGCGGGACGTGGTCGACCCGGAGCTGCGGCTGAGCGTAGTCGACCTCGGCCTCATCTACGCCGTCGAGATCGACGGCCCTAAGGTGCGCATCACCTACACGCTCACCAGTCCCGCCTGTCCCCTGGGCGGGCTGATCGCCGGCCAGATCCACGAGGCGGTCGCCGAGATGCCGGGCGTCCGCGCCGTCGAACTCAACCTCACCTTCAGCCCGTCTTGGGATCCCCGCGCCATGGCGAGCGAAGACGCCCGGATGGAGATGGGGATCTGGTAGTCACCTGAGGCGTTTGCGGCGCCTTTCTCCCGTCCAATCCGCCTTCCCAACCGTCGTAGAGAGTTTCCCCCAGGCAACTTTGGGTGTCAGCACCCTTCATCCGCGCCCCAAGTATATCGAAACACATTTAGACCCAATAGGATTGGCGGCCAAAGCGTGGCTGCCACTAGTCCCGCCGAGGGCGGGTGACGGGCCGCGTCTCAAAGGGCCCAGGCTCCAGTAAGGAGGGAGCGAATGAGTAAGTTGCTGAAGTTGTTCAGAAGGACAACGCGGGAAGAGGAAGGCATCACGGGTCTGGAAACGGCCATCATCCTGATTGCCTTCGTAGTGGTTGCGACGGTATTCGCATTCGTGGTGTTGAGCACCGGTCTCTTCAGCTCCGAGCGAGGCAAAGAGGCAGTATACGCTGGTCTCCAGAAGACCAGGGGTACGCTCGAGCTGCGGGGCAGCGTCATCGCCAACACGGACGGGACCACGGTCCAGGACCTGGTCTTCGACATCGCGAACTCCGCTGGCGGTGAGCCGGTCAACCTTGACGAGGCCGCAACCAGCAACAAGGTAGTCATCGACTACCGCGACGCCGACGTCAATGAGACCAACGTAGCCTGGGCGGTCGACTGGCTCGTGGGTGACGCCGATGACCTGATGGAGGCCGGAGAGCTGGCGGAGCTCACCATCGATGTCAGCACGTACTCGCTGGGGGCCAACCAGCCGTTCGCCCTCGAGGTGAAGCCGCCGCTAGGTGGGACGATGATCATTGCCAGGACCACGCCCGCCGGTCTCGACACCGTGGTCGACCTCCACTAAGGCGAATCCGGACTCCTGCTGAGGCGCCAGGCGAACGCGGCCGTCAATAGAAGACAGAAGAGCCTCTTGAATCTGAGCACCCGCCTGTCAGGCAGAGATAGGCGGGTGTTCAGTTATCTCCGAGGGGCGTTAGGTGGGGATGTCGCGGCGCTGGAATATCACCACCGCCGCCGCCGCTGATCCGACGAGGACTGCCAGAGATACCAGGATCCCTGCCCAGCTCAGGTCCCCGCTGCTCATCACGCGCTGCGGTTGATAGAAGTGGAAGTGGGAGACGTTGCCCAGCCAATCGACCTTCGCCACCGTGCGGGAGACGATGTCGATGGCGTAGAAGGCGGTGGTCAGGAGCCCTGCCGCCGCTCCCGCTTTGGCGGTGGAGAGGAACAGGCAGGAGAAGGCCAGAGAGTAGGCGGCGATCGCCAGGGCGATGAGCCAGGCCTGGAAGAGGGTCAGCAGCAGATGGAGGACGTTGACGCTGCCGCCGCCGACGGCCAGTCCCACGAGCAGAATGGGGGCGATGGCCAGGAACAGGACGGCGGATGAGATGACGAACACCATCGCCCTTGATAGCAGGAGTTGGCTGCGGCGCAGGGGCTGGCTCAGCACGAGGTCGAGGGTGCCGTTCTCCGCCTCGCGGGCGATAGCCCCGCTCCCGTGAACGACGGCGTAGATGGCGAACATTATCGCTCCCCAGCCCAGGAACTCGGTCGTCAGATAGGTCTCCGCCGGCAGCCGGCCGTCTACTGTCAGCGGCATGTTCGGATCGAGGCCGAAGGCGGCCCGCAGGCCCTCCGGCATCGACTCGATGACGCTGGAGTAGTCCGTGGTGGCGACGCTCCGGTAGAGCGCCGCTACCAGGAAACCGAGGGCGCCCACGCCGATGATCCAGGCCAGGGCAGTATAGCGGTGGAACCACAGGTTTGTCCGCAGTACGGCTTCGCTCACCGCTCGACCCCCTCGCCGTAGTACTGCATGAACGTGTCCTCCAGGGTGGCCTCCGGGAACTCGAGGTCCTCGATCGGGAGCTCCACCAGGCGGCGCAGGATATCCGGCACGTGGCCGAGGACGGCCAGCTCGGCGTGGTCGCCGTCGAGGCTGCGGATCTCGACCCCCTCCATGACCAGGGCCTCCCGCGCTACCGGCCGGCTGAAGGTGAGCGTCAGCAGGCGCACCTTCTTGTGCTTGATCGCCTCCACCTCCTCTACCGCCACGAGCTTTCCCTTCCGCACGATGCCGACGCGGTTGCAGACCTTCTCTACCTCGGGCAGGTTGTGGGAGGAGAGGAAGACGGTACAGCCCCGTGCCCGCTCCTCTCTGAGGATGGCGTATAGCTCCTGCTGCACCAGCGGGTCGAGCCCCTTCGTCGGCTCGTCGAGGACGAGGAGCTCCGGTTGGGGCATGAGGGCGGCGATCAGGGCCAGCTTCTGCCGCATACCGGAGGAGTAGTCGCCGACGCGGCGGTGGAGGGCGAGGTCGAGGCGGTCGGCCAGGCGGCGGGCGTGCTCAATAGAATTCCCGCCCCGCAGATGGATGAGAAGCTCGAGGAGGGCTTCACCGGTCATGCTCTCGTAGAGGGAGACGTCGCCGGGCACGTAGCCGACCCGCCGCCGGACGGCCAGCGATTCCGTCTGGGTATCGTGCCCCAGCACCTCGGCGCGACCGCTGCTGGGCCGGATGAAGTCGAGGAGGAGGCGGATGGTCGTGGTCTTGCCGGCGCCGTTGGGCCCCAGGAAGCCGAAGATGTCGCCCTGCTCGACTGTCAGTTGCAGGCCGTCCAGGGCCAGCACCGGTCCGTAGGACTTGCTGAGGCCGAAGGTCTGGATCGCCGGGGCCATCGCGCGGTTCGTCCTTTCTCGCTCAATTACGAGTATACGGTCTTTGCCGCCCCCGTTCCAGATGCGGCTCTCACCGTTGTCTGCGGGCGGTTTCGCTTGATCCTGCCGGGGATGGACATTTAAGGCGGTGTCGCAGTATAGGGATATTAGAATGAGATTGATGCCAGATGAAGGAGGTATCGCTACATGAGCAGTGACATCGAGGGGAGGCTGGAGAGGCTGCGGAAAGAGGTCGAAGAGCTCAAGGCCAAAGGCGAGGTGGTGGTCAGCGAGAAGCTGGCGAATCCTGCCCCCCTTGGACTGGCAGGCTTCGGCATGACCACACTGTTGCTGAACGTGGTCAACGCGGAGATCGTTGAGAAGGACGCCCTCGGTATGGTGCTGCCGGTGGGCCTCTTCTACGGTGGCCTCGCCCAGTTCCTCGCCGGCATGTGGGAGGCGAAGAAGAACAACACCTTCGGCTTCACTGCCTTCAGCTCCTACGGCGCCTTCTGGATGGCGTTCGCCGTGATGGAGATACTGATAATGAACGGCGCGATGGAGCCCGTTTCCAAAGAGGGGCTCACTGTCTTCCTCGTGGCCTGGGGGATCTTCACCACCTATATGTTCATAGGCACGATAAGGATCTCGGTGGCGCTGATGGTCGTATTCGCGGCGCTGTCTATCCTGTTCTACCTTTTGGCCTGGGGCCAGCACAACGCCGACGTGCACAGGATCGCGGGCTATGAGGGTCTCTTCACCGCCGGCGCAGCTCTGTACGCCTCCGCCGCTCTAATAATCAACGAGGCATGGGGTAAGTACATGCTGCCGCTGGGGATAGTCAAGAAGTAGCAGCGTCACCCGGCAACGGAGCACAGGGAACCGCCGGCTGAGATGGGTTTTTGCCCACTCTGGGCCGGCGGTTTCTTGCTTCGTCGGCGTCGTGGGATAACGACGTTGGGAGATTGTGAGACGCAGGCGGGGGCGCGCCGGCGGCTCGTTTCTAGTCGCCGATCCTCGGCGGGGAGACTCCCCCTAGGCGGCCGTTATCAGCAGGAGGGGTACGTGCGACTCCCGCAGCACCTGGTCGGCCACGCTGCCGAACACCAGGCGGGCAAAGCCGCGGCGCGAGTGCGTGGCCATGGCGATGATGTCGCTTCCGTACTCTGAGGCTGCCTTCAGTATCTCCTCTCCGGGGTTTCCGAAGCGGACCTCCATCTCCGGGCTCAAGCCCTCGTCGTTGAGGCGCTCGGCG
>DAOUEO010000096.1:0-15745 GCA_034430455.1 Dehalococcoidia bacterium
GGCCCCCTGCAACGTCTGCGGGCTCCAGACGGGCGGGTCCGAGAGCTGCGCCGCCAGGCTAGGGGAGCTTATCGAGGCCAGGCGCCGCCGGCGCTGAACCGGTCCGTCGTCCGCCGGCTCTCCCGGGCGTGAGAAAGCCCCGACCGGTTGCAGCCGAGGCTTTCGCGTTATCGCCGTTTTCGAGATGGAGGGGGCTAGCCGTCCTCCTCGTCTTTCTCCGCTTCCGCTTCCTCCTCATCCTCGTCGGGCTCCGCCACGAACGTCTGGAGGAACTCCGGCGGCGAAGGCTGCTCTTCTTTTTCCTCCTTCTCCTTCTTCTCCTCCTCCTCCGCGCCCTCTTCTTCGGAGGGAGAGGGCTCCGCCGACGTCGAGAAGAGCTCAGCCATCAGGGCCTGGATCGTCTCGTCGGACTCCTCTTGCCGTCCCTCTCCCGCTCCCAGCGACGGCCACTCGCCTTCCCGGAAACCCTCCGGCCTCTCCGGCAGGAAGAACTCCCTCACCGGCTCCGGCGGCAGCTCGATGCTCGCCCTCGCCGGGATCAGCTTTCCAATGATGACGTTCTCCTTGAGGCCCAGGAGCCTATCAGTCATGCCGCTGATGGCGGCCTCCGTCAGCACCCTGGTTGTCTCCTGGAACGATGCCGCCGCCAGGAAGCTGTCCGTGCTCAGGGAGGCCTTGGTCACCCCCAGGAGGACGGGCACCGCGGTCGCGGGCTCGCCCCCCTCCGCCAGCACCTTGGCGTTCTCTTCCTCATAGCGGAAGCGGTCGACCAACTCGCTGGGAAGGAAAGCGGTGTCGCCGGGCGTATCCACCCTGACCTTGCGCAGCATCTGCCGGACTATCACCTCAATATGCTTGTCGTTGATGTTCACACCCTGGGAGCGGTAGACCTTCTGTACCGCCTCCACGAGGTAGAGCTGGACCTCCTCCGGCCCTATGACGCGCAGGATGTCTTGCGGGTTGAGGGCGCCGTCCGTGAGCTTCTGGCCGGCATGGACGCTCTCCCCATTCTCCACGAGGACGCGGGCCATCGCCACCACCGGGTACTCGCGCTCCTCCTTCTCCTCGTACACTACCGATAGGTGGCGGCCTTTCTCCAGGTTGACCTGACCGGCGATGCGGGCCACGATCTTCTCTTCCTCCTTGGCCTCGACGAGCGCCGTCTCGGAGACCTCCTCCTCTTTCGCTTTCTTCGTCTTCTTCGTTGCCTTTGTCGCCTTCTTCGCCTTCTTGCTTTCGGGCGTCGGCACCTGGGCCAGCACCGTCCCCTGGTCGACCCAATCGCCGTTCTCCACCAGCAGCGCCGCACCCTTCGGCAGATCGTAGCCGTCGCGGTAGAACTCCGAGCTGATCACCTTGATCCAGCGCGATTCCCCATCGTGCGTGATCTCGGTCACGCCGTCGATCTCGGAGATGATGGCATGGCTCTTTGGTATGCGCGCTTCGAAGAGTTCCTCCACCCGCGGCAGGCCGCTCGTGATGTCGAGGCCGGCCACACCGCCGGTGTGGAACGTCCTCATAGTGAGCTGAGTCCCCGGCTCGCCGATGCTCTGGGCGGCGATGATCCCCACCGCCTCGTTATGATTGACGAGGCCGCCGCGGCCGAGACTGCGCCCGTAGCAGAGCCGGCAGAGCCCGCGCCGCGCCTGGCAGGTCATCGGCGAGCGGACGTGCACGCGCTCGATCCCCGCCTCCTCTATCCGCTCCGCCTTCTCCTCGTCGATCTCCTGGTTCCGCTCAACGATTATCTCGCCGCTGCCGGGGTCGGCGATGTCCGACGCCGCCCAGCGGCCGATTATCCGCTCGCGCAGCGATTCGAGGACGCCCTTGTCCGTCGGCTCCGACAGCCAGGTACCGCTCTGAGCGCCGCAGTCCTCCTCAAGGATAATGACATCCTGCGACACGTCGATCAGGCGGCGGGTCAGATAGCCGCTGTCCGCCGTCCGCAGCGCCGTATCGGCAAGCCCCTTGCGGGCGCCGTGGGTGGAGATGAAGTACTCGAGGACGCTGAGCCCTTCGCGGAAGCTGCTGCGGATCGGCAGGTCGATGATCCGGCCGGAAGGGTCGCTCATCAGCCCTCTCATCCCCGCCATCTGCCGGATCTGGGCGATGTTGCCCTTGGCGCCGCTCGAGGCCATCAGGTACACCGACCCGTAGCGGTCGAGCCCATCCTGGATCGCAGTCTGGACCTTGTCGGTGGTCTCAGTCCACACCGCGACCGAGGCGTCATACCGCTCCTGCTCGGTGATAAGGCCCATCTCGTATTGGTCCTGGATCTCCCCCACGCGGCGGTCGGCCTCCTCCAGCAGACCGGCCTTCTCGGCGGGCGTCTTGATGTCGTTGATGGCGATAGTCGTGCCCGACTTCGTGCAGTACTGGAAGCCGATGCGCTTGACGTCATCGACCACCTCAGCCGTGCGTTCGCCGCCCAGCCGCTGGTGGCAATCGGCTACCAGCGCCTTGAGGGCCTTCTTGTCCATCTCCTCGTTGCGGAACCCCATCTCCTCGGGCAGGATCTCGTTGAAGATGATCCGGCCGACGCTCGTCTCCACGAACTCACCACCGATCCTGTGGTCGCGGACCTTAATCCGGGCCTGCAGGTCCACCAGCCCCAGGTCGTACGCCAGCTTGGCCTCTTCAAAGCTGCCGTAGAGCCCCCGGGCAGGGGTCCCCTCCTTGTACTCCCCTTTGGCCTTGGGCTTGACCATCGTCATGTAGTAGCAGCCGAGCACGATGTCCAGGGTAGGCGCCACGGTAGGCTCGCCGCTGCTCGGCAGTAGCAGGTTGTGAGTAGAGAGCATCACCTGCCGCGCCTCCGCCACCGCCTCCCGCGACAGGGGCACGTGCACCGCCATCTGGTCGCCGTCGAAGTCGGCGTTGAAGGCGGCGCAGACCAGGGGATGGATCTGAATGGCGCTTCCCTCCACGAGGACGGGCTCAAACGCTTGGATGCCCAGCCGGTGGAGGGTGGGGGCGCGGTTCAGCAGGACGGGCCGCGTCTTGATCACCTCGTCGAGCACGTCCCACACCTCGGGCCGCCCCCGCTCGACGATGCGCTTGGCGCTCTTGATGTTATGCGCCATCCCCTTGTTGACCAGCGTGTGCATGATGAACGGCTTGAACAGCTCCAACGCCATCCGCTTCGGCAGCCCGCACTGGTGGAGCTTCAGCTCCGGCCCAACGACGATGACGGAGCGGCCGGAGTAGTCGACGCGCTTGCCCAGCAGGTTCTGCCGGAACCGCCCCTGCTTGCCCTTGAGCATATCGGATAGGGACTTCAGCTTGTGGTTGCCCTGGCCGGAGACGGCCCTCCCCCGCCGGCCGTTGTCGATGAGGGAGTCCACCGCCTCCTGGAGCATCCGCTTCTCGTTGCGGATTATGATCTCGGGCGCGCCCAGATCGAGCAGCCTCTTCAGACGGTTGTTGCGGTTGATGACCCGCCGGTAGAGGTCGTTGAGGTCGCTGGTGGCGAAGCGGCCGCCGTCGAGCTGGACCATCGGCCGCAGGTCCGGCGGCAGGACGGGTAGGACGGTGAAGATCATCCACTCGGGCTTGTTGCCGCTCTTGCGAAGCGCCTCCACCACGCGCAGGCGCTTTACCGCCTTCTTCCGCCGCTGACCGCTGCTCGACTGCGTCTCCTGCTGCATCCGCTCCCGCAGCTTGTCGAGGTCCAGTCGCTGGATCATGGTGTAGAGCGCCTCGGCGCCCATGTCGGCGGAGAAGACGCCGCCGAACTTCTCCTCCAGCTCCCGATACCTGGCTTCGCTCAGCAGAGTGACGCGGTCGTGGACAATGGGGTCATTGAGCTCCTCCAGCTCTAGGAGCTTGTCATGATACTCCGTCCCCAGCGCCTCGCGCTCCTCCTGCATCTTCTTCTGCAGGGGCTCGATCTCCGCCACGGCGAGCATCTGCTGTTCCTGGACGGCCACCTCTGCCCGCAACTCCGCCTCCGCGCGCTTCTCCGCGAATTCCGCCTCCAGGGCGGAGACCCGCTCCTGCGCGGTCGTCTTCAGCTTCTCTTCGGATTCGGCGACAACCGCCTCACCCTTGGCGACCACGACCACGCCGTCCAGCGCCACCTCCTTCGTCGCCGTCTTCCCCATCCTATCGCGGAGCTGCTTCTCCAGGGCCGCCGCCCGCTTCATGACGACGTCGACTCCCTTTGCCAGCTCCTCATCCAGAGCGGCGAGCGCCTTGCCGCGCTCCTCCTCCAGCTTGGCGATCGCCTCGTCGCGGGCGAGCTCAATCTCAGTTATCCGCTCGACGTACTGCCCCTCGCGCGTCTGCGCCTCGCGCTCGCACTCCTCCTGCAGCCCGTCGATGGTGCGCTGCTTCGCCTCCTCATCGACGTAGGTGATGATGTGCTGAGCGAAGTACAGAACCCGCTCCAGGCTGCGGGGGGAGATGTCCAGTAGCAGGCCGAGACGGCTGGGAGTGCCTTTCACAAACCAGATGTGGCTGACGGGCGAGGCGAGCCCGATGTGTCCCATGCGCTCCCTGCGCACCTTGCTGCGCGCCACCTCCACGCCGCACTTGTCGCAGATGATCCCCTTGTAGCGTACACGCTTGTACTTGCCGCAGTAGCACTCGAAGTCCTTAGTGGGACCGAATATCTTCTCGCAGAAGAGGCCGTCCTTCTCCGGCTTCAACGTTCGATAGTTGATTGTCTCCGGTTTCAGGACTTCACCGTACGACCATGACCGGATCTGCTCCGGCGAAGCCAACGCGATACGAACGGCGTTGAAGTCGTTAACTTCCAGCACTTAACAAATCCTCCCCTTCGAATCCCTGAAGATTGATCCCCAGCTCCGGCACCTCCGCTGGCTCCTCCACAAAGGTCACCCGCTCTTCATCCTCATTCAGGACCTCCACCGCCAGCCCCAGGCTCTGAAGCTCCTTCACCAGGACCTTGAAAGACTCGGGGACGCCTGGCTCCATCACATTATCACCTTTGACGATGGACTCGTAGGTCTTTACGCGGCCCACCACATCGTCGCTCTTCACGGTGAGCATCTCCTGCAGGATGTGGGCGGCGCCGTAGGCCTCCAGCGCCCAGACCTCCATCTCCCCAAAACGCTGACCGCCGAACTGGGCCTTGCCGCCCAACGGCTGCTGCGTGATCAGCGAGTAGGGGCCGGTGGAGCGGGCGTGGATCTTGTCCTCCACCAGGTGCACCAGCTTCATCATGTAGATGAAGCCCACCGTTATCGGCTGATTGAACGGCTCGCCGGTGCGACCGTCATAGAGCGTCTGCATCCCGAATACCGGCGGCGACACCCCTTTCTCGCGGTAGACAGCCTCCGCCTTCTCTCCCAGGGCCTCCAGCGACAGGCGACGCACCTTCTTCAGACCCATCTCCTCCAGCCACAGCTCCAGGCACGCGCGCTTCGCCACCCCCGTCTGATTATCATCGAGGGTGTCGCGCGCGGTGTAGCCCCGCTCCGCGAGCCACTGCTCCAGCTTGTCGAGGTCGACCCTGCTGCCGTAAGGGTGACTGCCGGCGGTGTTGGCAGAGTGGGGGAGCACGGCGCCGGCCTTCATCGCCAGCCAGGCGCGGGCCAGCGCGTCCTCGATCGTCTTGTCGGTCGCCCCGTCGAATACCGGTGTGATAGCGCGGAACCCCAGGGTCTCCGCCGCCCATCCCAGGTGCGTCTCCAGCACCTGCCCCACGTTCATCCGGCTGGGAACGCCGACGGGGTTGAGGATGATGTCGATGGGGGTGCCGTCTTCCAGATAGGGCATGTCCTCCACAGGCAGGATGCGGGCGATAACCCCCTTGTTGCCGTGGCGGCCCGCCATCTTGTCCCCTTCCATGATCTTCCGCCTCTGCGCGACGGCCACCCGCACCAGCCGGCTCACCCCGGCCGGCAGCTCGTCGTGCTCCTCGCGGGCGAACACCTTCACGTCGATTACCTTCCCCTTCTCGCCGTGGGGAACCCGCAAAGAGGTGTCCTTCACATCCCGCGCCTTATCGCCGAAGATCGCCCGCAGGAGCTTCTCCTCGGCCGTCAGCTCCGTCTCACCCTTGGGCGTGATCTTGCCTACCAGGATGTCGCCGGGGCCGACCTCGGCGCCGACGCAGATAATGCCGTCCTCATCGAGGTTGCGGAGGCTCTCCTCTCCCACGTTGGGGATGTCGCGGGTTATTTCCTCAGGGCCCAGCTTCGTATCGCGGGCCTCGACCTCGTGCTTCTCGATGTGAATGGAGGTGAACTTGTCCTCCTGGACTATCCTCTCCGAGATGACGATGGCATCCTCAAAGTTGTAGCCTTCCCAGCTCATGAAGGCGCAGAGGACGCTCTGGCCGAGGGCGAGCTTGCCCCCGTCGGTGGAGGAGCTATCGGCAAGCGTCTGGCCTTTGCTCACCCGCTGCCCCTGCCCCACTATCGGTCGCTGGCTTATGCAGGTCCCCTGGTTGGAGCGCACGAACTTGAGGAGAGAGTGTATCTTCTCCTCCCCGCTGTCGTAGCGGACGGCGACCTCCTTGGCGGAGACCCCCGTAACCTCACCGTCGCCCTTAGCGGCGATCACCTGCCCCGAGTCCTGGGCGGTCTGCAGCTCCATGCCCGTTGCCACCAGCGGCGCCTCCGGGCGGAGCAGCGGCACCGCCTGGCGCTGCATGTTGGAGCCCATGAGGGCGCGCGGGGCGTCATCGTGCTCCAGGAAGGGGATCAGCGAGGTTGCGACGCTGAGCACCTGCTTCGGCGAGACGTCCATGAACTGCACCCGCTCAGGCAGCTCCATGTGGAAGCGGTCCTCAATGCGCACCTCCACCCTCTCCTCCACGAAGTGGTTGTTATCATCCAGGATCGCGTTCGCTTGGGCGACGACGTACTTCTCCTCTTCGTCCGCCGAGAGGTAGACGATATCGTTGGTCACGTACGGCCTCACCGGGATCATCTGCGGCGCCAGCTTTGCCATCTCCTTGGCCAGCTCGCGCGTGATCACTGTCTCCGCCTCCGCGATGACGCGTCTTCCCTTGCCGGCAACGGCCTCGCGGGTGATCCGCCCCTCCAGATTGGGGGAATCGGCCGGCAGCTCCTTCACGACCTTGCGGTAGGGGGTCTCTATGAAGCCGTACTCGTTGAGGATGGAGTACGTGGCCAGGCTGCCGATGAGGCCGATGTTCGGCCCCTCCGGCGTCTCAATCGGACAGATGCGGCCGTAGTGGCTGTAGTGGACGTCGCGCACATCGAAGCCGGCCCTGTCGCGGGAGAGGCCGCCCGGGCCCAGCGCCGATAGCCGCCGCTTGTGCGTCAGCTCCGCCAGCGGGTTGGTCTGGTCCATGAACTGGGAGAGCTGAGAGCCGCCGAAGAACTCCTTCATCGACGCCACGATCGGTCGGATGTTGATGAGGGCGCTCGGCGTCGCCTGGTCGGGGTCGGTAATCGTCATCCGCTCCCGGACTACCCGCTCCATGCGCAGGAGGCCGATGCGGAACTGATTCTGGATCAGCTCTCCCACGGCCCGGATCCGCCGGTTGCCCAGGTGGTCGATGTCGTCCGATTGGCCGATCCCGTTCGTCATGCGGATCATCTCGGCGACGATCGTCCGCAGGTCCTCCGGCACCAGCGTCCTTGTCTCCTGACCGATCTTCAGGCCCAGCCGCTTGCTTAGCTTATAGCGACCGACCTTCCCCAGGTTGTAGCGGCGGGGATTGAAGAACAGCGAGATGATGAGCCCCCTCGCGTTCTCCGGCGTAGGCGGATCGCCGGGCCGCAGCCGCTTGTAGAAGTCCAGCAGGGCATCCTGCTTGTTCTGGCAGGACTCGCGCTCAATCGTGGCCTGGATGTAGCGGTGGTCGGGGTGGGTATCCACGTCGGCGAACTGCGCGAGCAGCCGCTCGTTGGTCCCCAGCTCAGTGTCGTCCATCCCCTCCTCCGTGTCGATCGTCCGCAGGAGGGTGGTGACGGGTATCTTCCGCTTGCGGTCGACCTTCACCGAGGTGACGTCCTTGTTGCTGACCTCGAACTCCAGCCAGGCGCCTCGGTTGGGGATCAGCTTGGCATGGCAGAGGTCACGGCCGCTCGAGGGGTCGCTTTCAATGGTGAAGTAGACGCCGGGTGAGCGGACGAGCTGTGATACCACCACCCGCTCGGCGCCGTTGACGATGAAGGTGCCCTGGTCGGTCATGAGGGGGAAGTCCCCCATGAACAGCAGTTGCTCCTTTACCTCGCCCGTCTCCTTCACGGTGAGGGACACCCATACCCGCAGGGGCGCCGAATAGGTCATGTCGCGCTCCCGACACTCCTGCTCCGAGTACTTGGGCTCGCCGAACTCGTAGTCGCCGAACTTCAGCTCCATCCTGGTCCCCGTGAAATCCTGCACGGGCGAGATCTCGTCAAACAGCTCCCGCAGGCCCTCCTTCTTGAACCACTCAAACGAGTCTAGCTGGATCTGGACGAGGTTGGGAATGTCCAGGACGTGGGCGATCCGAGCGTAAGACTTCTCGATGCAGGGGATACCATTTCCAGCACGGACGATGTCCCTGGAGACTGTCATGCAACTCTCCTCAAGAGATCTAAGGTCAGGAGCCTATTGCGGTCAGATAACAGACGCTACTGGTCCTTTTTGGGGAACGAGAGACAAGGGGGTTTTCTGTCCAGCCGAGAAACCAGTGTAACGCATCCCGTCCAAACAGTCAATTATACAGTATGGGGTAATACGTGCAATATTACAATCCTCGATCTCCCCACTATTCTCAAGCCTCGCCCTCTCCCTCTGCGCCTGCTACAATCCATGGCAAGAGCCCGCATATGCCCCGTTCGAGGTACGATGGCCGCCGATACCGCCAGGAGATCTCTAGTCATCGTCTTCACCGGCAAGGGAAAGGGGAAGACCACGGCCGCCCTGGGCATCCTCCTCCGCGCCTGGGGCCGCGGCCTGCGTGTGGTCATGCTCTCCTTCATCAAGGCCCAGACAAGCAACTTCAGCGAGCATCGGGCGGCCCGCAAGATGGGGGTGGAGATCATCCCCCTCGGCGCCGGCTACACCTGGCTCTCCAAAGACATCGAGAAGGACAAGGCGATGGCGCGGCAGTGCTGGGAGCTGGCCCGCGAGAAGATAGCCTCCGGCCAGTACGATGTCGTCATCCTGGATGAGTTCACCTATCCCCTCTCCTACGACTGGCTGCCCGTCGCCGAGGTGATCGAGTTCCTGCGCGACCGTCCCCAGGGCGTCAACGTCGTGATCACCGGTTGCGACGCCCCGGCGCCCCTGATCGAGTTCGCCGACCTGGTCACCGAGATGCAGGCGGTGAAGCATCCCTATGATGAGAACGTCCACGCCCTGCCCGGCATCGATTTCTAGTCCCGTCGCGCCGATCATGCCGGACGCCGCTCCTGTCCGAGCTCCCTGGCCGTCAGCAGAGACGTCCTTTCCCCTGAGGCGGGGGGAGAGAAGTGATACCGATCGGCGATAGCGTTCGTTCCCGCACCATACCCTACGTCAACCTGACGATCATAGCCGCCAACCTGTTCGTCTTTGCCTACGAGCTCGCCCTGGGCGGTCATCTCGACCGCTTCCTCTGCGACTGGGGGATCATTCCCCACGATCTCACCAACTTCTTCGCCCCGCCCCCCCGCCCCGAGCTGACGCTGGGGCCGTGCGGCCTCTCCTCTTCCCAGGTAGGGGCCGATGTCCTCCTCCGTCCCTTCACGGCGATGTTCCTGCACGCCGGCTGGCTTCACATCCTGGGGAATATGCTCTTCCTGTGGGTCTTCGGCGACAACGTTGAGGACGCCCTGGGGCATCTGCGCTACCTGCTCTTCTATCTGATCTGCGGGCTGGGGGCGGCCGCCGCTCAGGTCTTAATGACCCCCAACGACCTCCTGCCCGCCGTCGGGGCCAGCGGCGCCATCGCCGGTGTGATGGGCGCCTATCTGGTCCTCTACCCCCGAGCGAACATCGCCGTGCTCGTCCCCCTGCTTATCCTTCTCGGCGCCTTCTATATCCCGGCCGTTCTCCTGATCGGGGTCTGGTTCCTGATGCAGCTCCTCAGCGGTGTCGCCTCCATCGGCTACGCGACCGGTGGCAGCGGTGGAGTAGCGTGGTGGGCGCACATCGGGGGCTTCCTCATCGGCATGCTGCTGATCGTCCTGTTCCGTCCCCGCCGCCGCTCCCGCTACGGGCCGCTCCGCTACCCGTGATCTCCGCCTCCGGGAGCGCGGTCGATATTGGCGATGAAAGGCTCAGCCCGGGCCCGCCCCTCTTCCGGGGAAGCGCTCCCTTAACCGCCCGTGGTCTCCCACTCCGCTAGCTGGACCTCGACGGTTATCTCTTTCCCCTCTCGCACTATGTGCAGCGTCACCGTGTCGCCGGGCTTCTTAGTATCGATGTAGTCGGCCAGATTCTCGAAGGTCGGTGTCTCTTGATCGTCGATCTTGACGATGACATCGCCGCCGGGAGGAACAGATAGCGGGCTCTGGCTCGTTCCCTGCTGCGACCCCTGCACCTCCGCCCGGCCGGCGGCGCTGCTGGGGTCGACTTCCACCACGTACACGCCGCTGTCGACTCCTATGTTCAGGATCTCTGCCAGGTCAGGCGTGAGGGTCCGGCCGGAGATTCCGAGGCGGGGATGGACCACAGTCTCGCCCGTCAGCATCTCCGGCAGAAAACGCTTCGCCGCGTTGATCGGTATCGCGTATCCCACCCCCACGAACACCCCCGTCCCCGTCGGGTTCTCCAGGGCCGAGTTTATCCCGATCACCTCGCCGCTGGCGTTGACGAGGGGCCCCCCGGAGTTGCCGGGGTTGATGGCGGCGTCCGTCTGGATGAGCTGCCGGATGGGACGCTGTCCCGTCTGAGACAGCGTGCGGTCGAGGCCGCTGATGATCCCTTCCGTGACCGTCCCCTCCAGCCCGAACGGGTTGCCGATGGCGATGACGCTCTCGCCGATGCGTATGGCGTCCGAGTCGCCGAGCGTGGCCGGCGACAGCTCCTCCGCGGGCAGGTCTGCCTTGATGACCGCGAGGTCGTTGGTGGGGTCGCTCCCCACGAGCTCGGCGGTCCCCGTCGTCTCGTCCCAGAGCGTGACCTGCATCTCCCGCGCGTCGGCGACCACGTGGTAGTTCGTGAGGATGTGGCCTTCCTTGTCGATGACTACGCCTGATCCCGTGCCCTCGCTGCTGCCGCCGAGGATACCCGAAGATGTGGAGAGCGTGGTTATGCGCACCACCGACGGCCTGGTCTGTTCATAGAGATCGGCGATCCCGTCGCTGGCGGTGCTCGGTCTGGGAGTGGCGGAGGCCATTGCCGTCGGAGCCGGCGTTGTCGCCTCCTCCTCCGTCGACTTCGAGGACGACCGGCAGCCGACCACGACGGTGCCGGCCAGGGCCACGCCCAAGATGATGACCAGAACTATGAGAAGATTTCTAATTAGGACGCTTTTCCTCATGACATCTCGACCTCTCTTCCCCTATGGGACTCTGTGGGGCTCCCCCTTTCACTCAACCGTACTCCAATATCATCGCCGCCGCGGCCCTTGTCTTTGTTATGCAATGGTGAAAGGACTGTTAAACAGTCTCATATCATAAGAGAAAACAACTCTCCTGGGAACGCTCGAACCGTAGAGCGATTCCTTCTACTCAAACCGCGCTGCCGGATGCCAAGATCAGGGCCAATGCCCAGGCATCCCCGAGCTGAAGTCTTCGGGTTTCCTATGAGCAACCTCGGCCCTGGCGCGCACCCCGGGCCTTGGGGCGTGTCGGCGCCGGAGAGGATGAAACGGAGAGCCCCCGCGCATCCGATCGCAGGGGCCCGCGTGTCTTGCTTCGCGCTGCGGACCGGAGTCTGGCTCCCGCAGCGCGGGAAATCGGCTATTTCAACAAATCTGCCGGCGTATCGGGCAATGCGGCAAGCGGCGTGGGCTAGGTCAGCCACCCGCCACAACTGGCGCAATACGGAGTAACGCTGCGCAGCCGCTGAGTTGGCGGCGCCGCTGATTAACCCACGGCGTTCGGGGTGCGCCGATTGAGATCATTCGGCGACGTCCAGCCGTCACCGGCGGAGGCGCTAACCTTCCTCGTACTTGAACGAGATCTTGACCTTCGCGCGGTAGAGGATCACCTTATTGTTGTCGACGGTCATGTCGAGCTGTTCGACCTCCGCGATCCTTAGATCGCGCAGCGTGCTGCTGGCCCGCTCGACCGCACCGCGGGCTGCCGCTTCCCACGACTCCGTGCTGGTTCCCACGAGTTCTATGATCTTGTAGACACTCTCCGCCATAGCTGGCACCTCCGTGCTCTCTGCTCAGGCTCGCGATCGTGCACTCGCCGCAGTGCTGGCGCAACTGCATCATGAGGATGGTACACTCGCCGCAGCCCTAGAGCAACTGCATCACGGGGACATGGTGTGCGTCCCCAGGAGGAGCCGTAGAGAGCAGCAGACCCCAACGGGTCCGCTGCTCTCTGACTCTCCTTGTCGCTAGTCGACCGGCTCCTCCGCGGCGTCGGCTGTGACCGGTGCCGTCTCCTCAGCGGGCTCCTGAGCCGGCGCCTCTGTCTCAGTCTTCCCAGACCGTGCTCTCGTCGCGTCCCCCGGTCGCCCTGTATGCCGCTATTCGCCCGGCGTCGAGGGGGATGTTCTCGTGAGCAAGAAGGGCCGCGGCTGCGCTGGCAGTAGTGATCCTAGTAACGTGGGGACTGCATGAGGAGTAAGTCAGGACTGCTGGAGGGCCGTGAGGGATTTTCACCCGCCGGAGGAGGGCAGAGCCCGCGACTCCCGGCCTGTTGAGCAGTACTGGAGGGCCGTGTGGGATTCGAACCCACGACTCCCGGATTAAAAGTCCGTACCCATCCCTCCACCACCATCCAGTGGAGTTTACCACAGAATCGAATTGGCGGCATTCGGGGGCCGAACCGTCCGCCACTGTCCGAGACTGTTCACGTGGGTTGCTGTCACGGTTGCTGTCAGTTCAGGCGCTGATAACAGGCGCCTCCTGGCTTCATATTCCAAGGCCACCGCCACCCTCTCCCAAGCCCGATCCTCCTGCCCTTCCAGCCGCCTGAGGTAGACCGTTGTGACGGCCAGCGAACTGTGGTCGAGGAAGAGGCTCACATCATCCACCGACTCACCGACATCGCGCCTGAGCTTCGCCGCTGAATGGCGGAAGATGTGGACGTCGGCACGAGGCAGGCCGGCCTTTTTCAGATAGCGCTGCAGGTTGCCGAAGCAGGTGCCGCGCAATCTCGCCCTACCAGATACGGATGTGGTATCGGTGGCCCGCAGGTGATGGGGAAGGCTGGAACGGTACCCTGGGCTCTGTGGTCGCCCGCGTGAGCTGCCATCTCACCAACCGCGCGTTGCGATCGACCAATCTCACCGTTATGATGGCGTCAGCAGCTTCGAGAGCGCGGGAGAGAAGCCGGTATGCCGGAGTTGGATTTCCCCAACGGGTTTGTCTGGGGATGCGCCACGTCCTCTTACCAGATAGAGGGGGCCTGGAACGAGGACGGCAAAGGGGACTCGATCTGGGACCGCTTCTGTCACGAGCCCGGCCACGTCAAGGGCGGCGATACCGGCGACGTAGCCTGCGACCACTACCACCGCTATCGAGAGGACATCGCCCTTATGAAGGAGCTAGGCCTGAAGAGCTACCGCTTCAGCATCTCATGGCCCCGCGTTCTTCCTCGGGGCAAGGGAGCGGTCAACCAGAAGGGCCTCGACTTCTACAGCCGCATCGTCGACGAACTGCTGGCGGCCGGCATCACCCCCCTGCCCACGCTCTTCCACTGGGACCTGCCACAGGCTCTGCAGGACGAGGGTGGTTGGGCCAGCCGCGATACTGCCCAGCACTTCGCCGACTACTGCGCCACTGTGGTGGGCCACCTCGGTGACCGGGTCAAGACCTGGCTGGTCTTCAACGAGCCCTGGGTATTCACCATCCTCGGCTACCTCGCCGGTTACCATGCCCCGGGCATCAGGGACCCTGAACTGGCGCTGAGGACGACGCACATCGTCAACGTCGCCCAGGGCCTGGCCGTCCGGGCGGTGCGCGCCACGGGCAAGGCAGAGAACGTAGGGACTGCATTCAGCATGAGTGGCATCAGCCCCGCGAGCGACACCGAGGAGGACCGCGCTGCTGCTGAGAGGTGGCATGCCTTCTCCAACGTCTGGTTCCTGGAGACCGTCCAGAACGGCCGCTATCCCGACGCCTACACCGGCGGATTCGATCCGGAGCGCTTTGGCGTGCAGCCGGGCGACAAGGAGATCGTGAAGGCGCCCCTGGACTTCATCGGTGTCAATCTCTACACACGGACGGTCGTCGCCAATGACCCCCAGGATCCCAATCTCGGCATCCGGCGCATGGCGCCGGAGGACGCTGAGCGCACGGACTTTGGATGGGAAGTATATCCCGAGTCCATCTACCAGATCATCATGCGAATCTGGAACGACTACCGGCTGCCCATCTACATCACCGAGAACGGCTGCTCATACATCGACAGCCCTGACAAGGACGGCGCAGTGAACGACGACCGTCGGGTAAGCTTCCTGGAGCGCTACATCGCCCAGATAGGCAGGGCGATTGAGGAGGGCGCCGACGTACGCGGCTACTACCACTGGACACTCACCGACAACTTTGAGTGGGCAGAGGGCTACAACCAGCGCTTTGGACTGGTCTACGTCGACTTCCCCACCCAGCGGCGCATCATCAAGAGGAGCGGCTATTGGTACCGCGGCCTTATCGTCGCCAACCGCCTGCCGTAGCCTATTCCAGCGCTTGTCTCCAGATTCTCAGGCACTTCCAGGAGGCACGGCTACGTGGGAAGATCGTCAGGACATCGTAGGGTGGTAGGATTGGGCGAAGACGCCGGTCGTCATTCTCTGAGATGCCAAAATCTCATCCGTACCTGCAGCCTTAGCTCGTATGCCACCCATGCTGGTGCGGAAGCCCATAGACCATCAGCTCCCGAGAGGTGATCCCCGGCGCTCTGGGTGCCCCGAAGAGGGCGATGTCAATCGCCGAAGGCCACGAGTGTGAAGACCAGACACAAAGACCTGATCGTGTCATGCTTCCTGAGTACCCTGACCATCCTTTTCCCAAGCAGAGCGTCGCAGGTCGAGTCCCGTTCCCGGCTCCAAGATTGTCATTCACTACATTTAGAGTGGAGAGCCGAGCATTTCGCCCGGCTTTCTCTCTCCCGCGGTTGGACGGTTCTTCGCAAGTATCTGCTTGATAGGAGATGGTGGCAGGTTCGAATCCCGTCTCTCGCTTCAATTCGTGCGTTCGAGCCCGTGTAAGAGAAGACGGTCAAGCGCATCTTAATGCCACGATGTCGCCCAGGTTGGCCGAGTTGCAAGACGGTTGCGGCTCGCTGTTTTGATTCCGAGGACCAATGAAACTCTCGGCCACGTCCAACGAGCAATAGAACATAAGGCCAGCCAAATCAGCCATCTCGTCTTCCCGAGAGAGGCTCCGCCTGCTTCCCTCAACAACCCCAATTCACATAGTTGTCTCACAGTCGTATAATCGCCCCGATCCACCTGAAGGAACCAGAACAGAGAATGCGTTGGGAACGTTGACTGATGCTTCTTCCTTCGCATTCACTCTAGCTACGTGGTAGGAGTTGGTCACGGTGCCAGCCTTAGCACCAAAGCAAGCGATCGACCACATCAAGGAATCGGTTGCGGCGTACTTAGAGACGCAGTACCGCATTTCCCATCCTCAAGTATTCGCAGAGCGATCTGCCCTTCTTCGGGAACAGGGCGTGATTGCGCAAAGTCCATTCATCGAGTCGACGCCGGC